>NZ_JBIWAL010000043.1:0-47953 GCF_044760045.1 Pseudomonas sp. NPDC098747
AGAGCAAAACACCGACCCGGCCAACCTCGCCGCCGACGTCAGCAGCACCATGAACACGGCCCTGGCCCAGGCCAAGCCAGTCAAAGACATCACCCTGCGCCAGGGCAGCCGCAACAGCTATCCGATCTACGACACCAAGGGCCAGAAAATCACCGGCTGGCGTGAACGCGCCGAACTGCGCCTGGAAAGCGCCGACTTCGCCGCCCTGTCCAAACTCACCGGCGAACTGCTGGGCGACCTGAAAATGGGTGGCATGGACTTCGCCATCGCCAACCCGACCCGCAAATCCAGCGAAGACGCGTTGCTCAAAGAAGCCGTCACCGCCTTCAAGGCCCGCGCCCAACTCGCCACCGACGCCCTCGGCGGCAAGGGTTACAAAATCGTCAACCTGAACCTCAACAGCAACGGTTACCCACAACCGTACATGCGCGCACCGATGATGATGAAAGCCGCCGGCATGGATTCCGCACCGGTGACGCCTGAGGTTGAAGCGGGTACCAGCCAGGTCAGCATGACCGCTGATGGCTCGATTGAAGTGCTGATGCAGTAATTTGATGCAGGCTGAATGAGAAACCGGCGATCAATGAGTGATCGCCGGTTTTTTTGTGCGTGCATTTTGTGGTGAAAGATCCACAGCCATCGCCAGCAGGATGGCTCCCAGTTGGACCGTGTGCATCCAGCCAGAAAACTGGTCGGCTGTCAGGCCGCCATCGCGAACAGGCGAAGGCCTACAAAAAAGCAAAGCAACACACCAACCCGCTTCGCTCCTCACCACTCAACACAATGAGCGTTAGCTCGAGTGCAGCTCTTGATCCAGAGCGCCCGTCGGCAGGCTTCGTTCCGGGATTGATCCGGGGGTGGGAGCGCAGCGACCGTTCGACGAAGTCGAAGACATCGAGAGGAGGTGCAGCGCAGCAAACCGGAGGCGATGCGCCCGGATCAATTGCGGAGCGAAGGAACCCGAGCCACAGCGAGGGCCGTACGTCAGGGTAAAGCCTTTTGGGTTACCTTTTCGGCGTTTGGAAAAGGTGACTCGCCGTCAGGGCGAAACCCTAAGCAGCCACACCCGCAGAAACGGATCCACCCCCCACCCCAAAATACCCCCAAAACAAAAAGGCGCTACCAAAAGAACCACCCCAGTTGCACCCAGTAAAACCCCAACAAAAAAAGCCCAACCCCAGCCCCCACAAGCCCCCCACACAAACCTCAGAAAAATCCTACAAAACCAACGGTATAAATAAGTAACACCCAGCCCCAAGACAGCGCGCACAACGTGACCAGCGCACCATATTGGGGCTTCATTTGCACCGTAAAAACCACCCGCAAACGGTCAAATGCGTCAAAAGTTACACAGATGCGACATTAAGGTACGTTCGTGCCACCGTTTGACGCCGCCGACCGCTCTGGATCTTGCATTGGGTATGGCGCCTGCATAAGTATCCGCAGGCACGACTCACGAGGTCGTACCTCAAATCAAAAAATGACAACAAATCATGAGGCCAACATGCTTAAACACGCGGTCATTCCGTTTTTAGTCGGCGCAGGCTTGTTAGCCTCCGCACCTTTCGCATCCGCTGCGACTAACCTGGTGTTCTGCTCCGAAGGGAGCCCGGCCGGTTTTGATCCAGGCCAGTACACCACCGGAACAGACTTCGACGCCTCTGCCGAAACCATGTTCAATCGCCTGACCCAGTTCGAGCGCGGCGGCACCGCCGTGATTCCTGGTCTGGCGACCAAGTGGGACATTTCCGATGACGGCCTGACTTACACCTTCCACCTGCGTGAAGGCGTCAAGTTCCACACCACCCCGTACTTCAAGCCGACCCGTGAGTTCAACGCCGACGACGTGCTGTTCACCTTTAATCGCATGATTAACAAAGATGACCCGTTCCGTAAGGCGTACCCGACCGAATTCCCGTACTTCACCGACATGGGGATGGACACCAACATCACCAAGATCGATAAAGTCGACGACCACACCGTCAAGTTCACCCTCAAAGAAGTTGATGCCGCGTTCATCCAGAACATGGCCATGAGCTTCGCCTCGGTGCAGTCCGCCGAGTACGCCGCCCAGTTGCTCAAGGATGGCAAGCCTGCCGACATCAACCAGAAACCGGTCGGCACCGGCCCATTCGTGTTCAAGAGCTACCAGAAAGACTCCAACATCCGCTTCACCGGGAACAAGGACTACTGGAAGCCTGATGACGTGAAGATCGACAACCTGATCTTCGCCATCACCACCGACCCGTCGGTACGTATTCAGAAGCTGAAAAAGAACGAGTGCCAGGTCACCCTCTTCCCTCGTCCAGCCGACCTGAAAGCGCTGAAAGAAGACAAGTCGCTGAAGATGCCTGACCAGGCCGGTTTCAATCTGGGCTACATCGCTTACAACGTGATGGACAAGGTCAAAGGCAGCGACGAGAAAAACCCGCTGGCCGACCTGCGCGTTCGTCAGGCCATGGACATGGCCGTCAACAAGCCGCAGATCATCGATTCGGTTTATCAGGGCGCGGGTCAACTGGCCGTCAACGCCATGCCGCCGACCCAGTGGTCCTACGACACCACCATCAAGGACGCCAAGTACGATCCTGAGAAAGCCAAGCAGCTGCTCAAGGAAGCCGGCGTCAAGGAAGGTACCGAGATCGTCCTGTGGGCGATGCCGGTTCAGCGTCCGTACAACCCGAACGCCAAACTGATGGCTGAAATGCTCCAGTCCGACTGGGCCAAGATCGGCTTGAAAGTGAAGATCACCAGCTACGAATGGGGCGAGTACATCAAGCGCTCCAAAGGTGGCGAGAACCAGGCCATGATTATTGGCTGGAGCGGTGACAATGGTGATCCGGACAACTGGCTGAACGTGCTGTTCGGTTGCGACTCGCTCAGCGGCAACAACTTCTCCAAGTGGTGCGACAAGAAGTTCGACGGCCTCGTCAAAGAAGCCAAACGCACCACCGACCAGGGCAAGCGCACCGAACTGTACAAACAGGCGCAACACGTCCTCAAAGATGCAGTCCCAATGACACCTATCGCTCACTCGACGGTGTATCAACCCATGCGCGCCAACGTGCAGGATTTCAAGATCAGCCCATTCGGCTTGAACTCCTTCTACGGCGTCAGCGTCAGCAAGTAAAAAAACAGCGGCGACGATTTCAGCGTCGCCGCTGTTTTTTCTGCCGATTAGTTAGGAATTTGCCTACAGCTGTTTCCGCCCGGTCTTACCGAGGGGGTTCAGGTTGTGTTGCCTTTTCCTACGAGTCTTTAGGACTCAACGCATTTACTGCCAGATCCGCGGCACCTACCGTCAGGGTCTGACCAGTGACTGTGTGGGCTAACGGTTTGCTGTTCGTACGGGTTTGAGCTTGATGCAGCCACAACTTCTCTGGACGAGATTGCGGCGCATCAAAACAACACTAAAAAGAGGGAGCGTCATGCGCCATACCTTGGTTTTTTCCGCAATGCTGGGCGCCGGCCTGTTGGCCGCCACGTCTGTCAGCCACGCCGCCAGCGATAGCCTGGTGTTCTGCTCCGAAGGCAGTCCGGCGGGTTTTGATACCGCGCAATACACGACGGCAACAGACAATGACGCCGCCGAGCCGCTGTACAACCGCTTGGTCGAGTTCGAAAAAGGCGCGACCAACGTCGTACCGGGCCTGGCCACCCAGTGGGATATTTCCGAGGACGGCCTCAAGTACACCTTTCACCTGCGTGAAGGGGTGAAATTTCATACAACGCCTTACTTCAAGCCCACACGCGATTTCGACGCCGACGACGTGCTGTTTACGTTTAATCGCATGCTTGATGCGCAACAGCCTTTCCGTAAGATTTATCCGACCGAGTTCCCGTATTTCAACGGGATGAGCCTGAACAAGAACATTGCCAAGGTCGAGAAGACCGGGCCGCTGACCGTGGAGTTCACGCTCAACAGCGTCGACGCCGCGTTCATCCAGAACATTGCCATGAGTTTCGCCGCCATCCTGTCTGCCGAATACGCCGACAAGCTAATGGCCGATGGCAAGCCGAGCGACATCAACCAGAAGCCGATCGGCACTGGGCCGTTCGTGTTCAAGAGCTATCAAAAAGACTCGAACATCCGTTACACCGGTAACCCGCACTACTGGGACCCGAGCCGGGTCAAGCTGAAGAACCTGATCTTCGCGATCAACACCGACGCCTCGGTGCGCGTGCAAAAACTCAAGGCCGGCGAATGCCAGATCACCCTGCATCCGCGGCCTGCCGATGTTGAAGCACTGAAGGCCGATCCGAAGTTGCAACTGATCTCCAAGCCAGGTTTCAACCTCGGCTACATCGCCTACAACGTGCGCCACAAACCTTTCGACCAGCTCGAAGTGCGCCAGGCGCTGGACATGGCGGTGAATAAACAAGGGATTCTCAACGCTGTGTATCAAGGCGCCGGCCAACTGGCGGTCAACGCCATGCCGCCGACCCAATGGTCCTACGACGACACCATCAAAGACGCCGCCTACAACCCGGAAAAAGCCAAAGAGCTGCTCAAGGCTGCCGGCGTGAAAGAAGGCACCGAGATCACCCTGTGGGCGATGCCGGTACAGCGTCCGTACAACCCGAACGCCAAATTGATGGCCGAAATGCTCCAGGCTGACTGGGCCAAGATCGGTCTGAAAGTGAAAATCGTCAGCTATGAATGGGGCGAGTACATCAAGCGCACCAAGAATGGCGAGCATGACATCAGCCTGATTGGCTGGACCGGTGACAACGGTGATCCGGACAACTGGCTCGGCACGCTTTACAGCTGCGACGCCATCGGCGGCAACAACTACTCCATGTGGTGCGATCCGGCTTACGACAAGCTGATCAAAGAGGCCAAGGTTGTCACCGACCGCGACCAGCGCACCGCGCTCTATAAACAGGCTCAGCAGTTGCTTAAACAACAAGTGCCGATCACGCCTGTCGCCCACTCGACGGTCAACCAGCCGTTAAGCACGCGAGTTGAAGGGTTCAAGGTGAGCCCCTTCGGCCGCAACGTGTTCTCGGGTGTCAGTATCGATTAACCCAACCGATTAGCCGCAATGCTGAGGGGGGCCGTCTATCCCCCTCACGCAAGCGCTTTGCCGAAATTCGCCAATCCGGCATTTTGCAAACGTTTGCGATGTGTGAACGAGTTCTAAACCAATAACCGGCCAACCCAAAAAAGCCGGCATAAAAAGAAAGAAAAGGAGCTTCACCCATGAAACTGAGCAGCACCGCGATACTGGCCCTGGCCATAAGCAGCATCACCGCCGGGGCCCACGCTGAGAGCGTCAGCCAGGAATTCGTTCCAACGCAACTGGCCAGCACCAGCGCCCAATCCGAAGCAAAAGGCTTCATCGATGGCCAAAGCCTGTCGGGTTCGACCCGTAACTGGTACGCCAACGAGGACAAACAACGCGGCGGCAACTTCAAGTACGAACGCCATGGCGAAACCCTGACCGGTTCGCGCCGGATCAACTGGGTTCAGGGCACCATCCTGAACTACACCTCGGGCTTCACCCAAGGCACCGTGGGTATCAGCACCGAAGTGGCCGCTTACAACGCCATCGCACTGGATCGCAGCCGGGAAGACATCAAGGGTGGCTCCAACCGCACACTCGCCCATTCCAATGGCGACGCGGTCGATCAGTGGAGCAAACTGGGTCTGGCCAACGTCAAGGCGCGTATCTCCAACACCACCCTGACCGCCGGTCGCCAGAACTTCAGCACGCCAATCGTCGACGTCATCGGTAACCGTCCGCTGCCTTCGAGCTTCGAAGGTATAACCCTGCACAGCGAAGAATTCGACAACCTGTCGTTCGACCTGGGCGGTTTCGACCGCGTTTCGCCACGTACCGAACAGAGCCTGTCGAAATTCCGTTCCGAGTATTCGGCAACTGGCGTTGAAACTGACAAGGTCTACACCGGGGGCGTGAACTACCAGCCGCTCAAGAGCCTGAAAACCAGCCTGTACGCGGCCAACGTTGAAGACTTCTGGAACCAGTACTACTTCGGCGCCACTCATGAACTGGGCGACAGCTCGGTACTGAGCCTGACCACTGGCCTGAACTACTACAAGACCGTCGACGAAGGCAAAAAGTTGATGGGCGAGATCGACAACGACACCTACTCGCTGTCGTTCGGTCTGACTCACCAGGCGCACACCGTGACCTTCTCCTACCAGGAAGTGAACGGTAACGAATACTTCGACTACCTGCACGAAACCAACGGCATCTACCTGGCCAACTCCCTGCTCTCGGACTTCAACGGCCCGAACGAGAAGTCCTTTCAGGTGGCTTACGGCATCAACATGGCCGAATACGGCGTGCCAGGCCTGAAGTTCAACGCTTACACCGCTCGCGGCTGGGGCATCGACGGTACTCACTACACCGGCACTGCTTATGACGTACGCAGCATGGACGGCGAACACCATTACGAATACGGCATCGGCACTGCGTACGCAGTACAAAGTGGCCCGCTGAAAGCGACCACTGTACGCGCGACCTACACCACGCACCGCGCCAGCGAAAACCAGGCTGACGGCAGCATCAACGAGTTCCGCCTCGTGACCACGATTCCATTCAACATCCTGTAAAAAAACGCCAACCGACGGCTGACTCATGATGAGTCGGCCGTTTCGGTTTTTTGTCTTCAACCGATTGCAGAGGGTTATCGATGAAAATGCTTCCCCTACGTGCGGCCGTCGCTGCCGCGTTGTTGAGCGCCGCCATCGGCGTCTCGGCCAAACCCTTGGTGGTCTGCACCGAAGCCAGCCCGGAAGGCTTCGACATGGTCCAGTACACAACTGCAGTCACTGCCGATGCGGTGGCCGAAACGATCTTCAACCGTCTGGTCGACTTCAAGCCAGGCACCACCGAAGTGATACCGGCACTGGCCGACTCCTGGGAAATCAGCGATGACGGTCTGACATACACGTTCCACCTGCGCAAAGGCGTCAAGTTTCACACCACCGAATACTTCAAGCCGACCCGCGACATGAATGCCGACGACGTGCTCTGGAGCTTCCAGCGTCAGCTGGACCCGAATCACCCGTGGCACAAACTGTCCAGCGTGGGCTTCCAGTACTTTGAAAGCATGGGTTTCAAGGAACTGCTGAAGAACGTGGAAAAGGTCGACGACTACACCGTCAAGTTCACCCTGACCCGCCGCGAAGCGCCGTTCCTGGCCGACGTTGCCATGCCGTTCACCGCGATCTACTCCGCCGAGTACGCCGATCAGTTGCTCAAGGCCAACAAGACCGGCGACCTCAACAACAAGCCTGTCGGCACCGGCCCGTTCATCTTCCAGCGCTACGCCAAGGATGCGCAGGTTCGCTTCAAGGCCAACCCGGAATACTTCCGTGGCAAGCCGCCGGCCGACGCGTTGATCCTGGCGATCGCCACCGACAACAACGTGCGCCTGCAAAAGCTCAAGGCCAACGAGTGCCAGATCGCGCTGTATCCGAAACCGGATGACATCCCGAGCATCAAGAAAGACAGCAATCTGAAAGTCGATGAACTGAACGCGATGACTGTGTCCTACATCGCCATGAACACCCAGCACAAATACATGAGCGACGTGCGCGTGCGTAAGGCGATCGACATCGCCTTCGACAAAGCCGCCTACGTCAATGCGCTGTTCGGCAAGGGCAACGCGACCGTCGCGGTCAACCCGTACCCGGACACCCTGCTCGGCTACAACACCGAGCTGAAAAACCCGCCACGTGACCTCGACAAGGCGCGCGCACTGCTCAAAGAAGCCGGGGTTCCCGAAGGCACCACGTTTACCCTGTTTACCCGTAACGGCGGCGGTCCGACCAACCCGAACCCGATGCTCGGCGCACAGATGATGCAGGCTGACCTGGCGAAAGTCGGGATCAAGATCGACATCCGCGTGATGGAATGGGGCGAAATGCTTAAACGCGCCAAGGCCGGCGAGCACGACATGGTGTCGGCAGGATGGGCGGGCGACAACGGCGACCCGGATAATTTCCTGACGCCTATGCTCAGTTGCGAAGCCGCCAAGAACGGCGAAAACTACGCGCGCTGGTGCAACGAGAAATTCCAGGCGCTGATCGACGAAGCACGGGCTAAAGTAGATCCGGCCGAACGCGCCAAGCTGTATGAACAAGCCCAGGTGATCTTTAACCAGGATCAACCTTGGATCAGCATGGCCCACACCCGTATGTTTACTGCAATGCGCAACAACGTAGAGGGCTATCACATCAGCCCCCTGACAACTAATAACTTCGCCACTACCCAGGTGAAGTAGATAAGAAACTCCCGGCCTCCCTGACTCCAGGGAAGCCGGGCACGCCTAACCGGCTGATGAGGTACCACACAAGATGTTTAGTTTTATTGCCCGCCGACTGGGGTTGTTGATCCCCACGTTTTTCGGCATCACCCTGCTGACTTTCGCGTTGATTCGCATGATCCCTGGCGACCCCGTGGAAGTGATGATGGGCGAACGTCGGGTCGACCCCGAAATGCACGCTCAGGCAATGGAACGCCTAGGTCTGAACAAACCGTTGTATGCCCAGTATCTGGACTACATCGGCAAACTGGCCCAAGGCGATCTCGGCGAATCCCTGCGTACTCGTGAGAGCGTATGGACCGAGTTCACCTCTCTCTTCCCGGCGACCCTGGAACTGTCCATGGCCGCCCTGCTGTTCGCCGGCATTCTGGGCCTTCTGGCCGGGGTGATCGCGGCACTCAAGCGAGGATCCCTGTTCGACCACGGGGTGATGGGCATCTCCCTCGCGGGTTATTCGATGCCGATTTTCTGGTGGGGCCTGATCCTGATCATGTTCTTCTCGGTGAGCCTGGGCTGGACGCCGGTATCCGGGCGGATCGACCTGCTCTACGACATCGAGCCACGTACCGGTTTCATGCTGATCGATACGTTGCTGGCCGATGACATGGGCGCTTTCCTTGATGCACTGCATCACCTGATCCTGCCGGCCATCGTGCTCGGTACCATTCCGCTGGCGGTGATCGCACGGATGACCCGTTCGTCGATGCTCGAAGTGCTGCGCGAAGACTATATCCGCACCGCCAAGGCCAAAGGCCTGTCGCCGTCGCGCGTGGTGTTCGTCCACGGCCTGCGTAACGCGCTGATTCCGGTACTGACCGTGGTGGGCCTGCAAGTCGGCACTCTGCTGGCCGGTGCGGTCCTGACCGAAACCATTTTCTCCTGGCCCGGCATCGGCAAATGGCTGATCGAAGCCATCGGCGCCCGGGACTATCCAGTCGTGCAAAACGGCATCCTGTTAATCGCCTGCCTGGTGATTCTGGTCAACTTCGTGGTGGATATCCTCTACGGCTTTGCCAACCCACGCATCCGTCATCAGCGCTGAGATCATGACCATGACCACTCCAGCTTCAACTCAAAATCAAGCGGTAACAGTCGATCAAAGCCTGCTGTATCCGTCCCCGTACAAAGAATTCTGGCAAGCGTTTTCCAAGAACAAAGGTGCTGTTGCAGGCCTGATGTTCATGTTGCTGGTAGTTTTCTGCGCGCTGTTCGCCCCATGGGTGGCGCCGCATAACCCGAGCGAGCAATACCGTGATTTCCTGCTGACCCCGCCAGCCTGGCTTGAAGGCGGGCAGATGCAGTTTTTGCTCGGTACCGATGAACTGGGCCGTGACCTGCTGTCGCGTCTGATCCAGGGTTCGCGCCTGTCGTTGCTGATCGGCCTGTCGTCGGTCGTGATGTCGCTGATCCCGGGGATTCTGCTCGGTCTGTTCGCCGGTTTCTTCCCGAAGATGATTGGCCCGACCATCATGCGTCTGATGGACATCATGCTGGCCCTGCCGTCCTTGCTGCTGGCTGTGGCGATTGTCGCCATCCTCGGCCCTGGCCTGATCAACACCGTGATCGCCATTGCCGTGGTGTCCTTGCCGTCGTATGTGCGTCTGACCCGCGCAGCGGTGATGGGCGAACTGAACCGCGACTACGTGACTGCCGCGCGCCTGGCCGGTGCCGGTCTGCCACGCCTGATGTTCATCACCGTGCTGCCAAATTGCATGGCACCGCTGATCGTTCAGGCAACCTTGAGTTTTTCTTCGGCGATTCTCGATGCCGCCGCGCTGGGTTTCCTCGGTCTTGGCGTACAACCGCCAACCCCTGAGTGGGGCACCATGCTGGCCTCGGCCCGCGACTACATCGAACGCGCCTGGTGGGTGGTGAGCCTGCCTGGTTTGACCATTTTGCTCAGCGTGCTGGCAATCAACCTGATGGGCGACGGTCTGCGCGATGCGCTGGACCCGAAACTCAAGAATGCCGCCTGAGGAGATTCAAATGTCACTGTTGGAAATCAAGAATCTCAACGTTCGTTTCGGCGACAAGAATGCTGTGCCGGTGGTCGATGGTCTCGACATCAGTGTCGACAAGGGCGAAGTGCTGGCCATCGTTGGCGAGTCCGGTTCGGGTAAATCCGTGACCATGATGGCGCTGATGGGCCTGATCGAGCACCCGGGGATCGTCACTGCCGACGCTCTGAATTTCGACGGCAAGAACATGCTCAAGCTGAGCAATCGTCAGCGTCGGCAGATCGTCGGTAAAGACCTGGCGATGGTCTTCCAAGACCCGATGACCGCGCTCAACCCAAGCTACACCGTCGGTTTCCAGATCGAAGAAGTGCTGCGCCTGCACCTGAAAATGTCCAGCAAGCAAGCACGCAAACGCGCGATCGAATTGCTGGAAAAAGTCGAAATCCCGGGCGCCGCCAGCCGTATGGATGCCTACCCGCATCAACTGTCCGGCGGTATGAGCCAGCGTGTGGCGATTGCCATGGCCATTGCCGGCGAGCCGAAACTGCTGATCGCCGATGAGCCGACCACTGCACTCGACGTGACGATTCAGGCACAGATCATGGATCTGCTGCTGGCGTTGCAGAAAGAGCAGAACATGGGCCTGGTGCTGATCACTCACGACCTCGCGGTCGTCGCGGAAACCGCCCAGCGTGTGTGCGTGATGTACGCAGGCCAAGCGGTTGAAGTCGGCCAAGTGCCGCAACTCTTCGACGTCCCGGCGCACCCGTACAGCGAAGCGCTGCTCAAGGCGATTCCGGAACACAGCCAGGGTGCCGATCGTCTCGCCACGCTGCCGGGCATCGTTCCCGGCCGCTACGACCGTCCGCAGGGTTGCCTGTTGTCGCCACGCTGCCCGTACGTGCAAGACAGCTGCCGCGCGCAGCGTCCGACCCTTGATCCGAAAAGCCACAGCCTCGCCCGCTGCTTCTACCCGCTGAACCAGGAGGTGGCGTAATGGCCGTCGTACTTACCGCCCGCGACCTGACCCGTCACTACGAAGTGTCCCGTGGCCTGTTCAAGGGCCACGCGACTGTGCGCGCACTTAACGGCGTATCGTTCGAACTGGAAGCCGGCAAGACGCTCGCCGTTGTAGGCGAGTCGGGTTGCGGCAAATCCACACTGGCCCGCGCCCTGACCCTGATTGAAGAACCGTCGTCTGGTTCCTTGAAAATCGCCGGGCAGGAGGTCGCCGGCGCCGACAAGGCTCAACGCAAGCAACTGCGCAAAGACGTGCAGATGGTGTTCCAGAGCCCGTACGCCTCGTTGAACCCACGGCAGAAAGTCGGTGATCAACTGGCCGAGCCGCTGTTGATCAACACCAACCTGTCCGCTGCCGAACGTCGCGAGAAAGTCCAGGCGATGATGAAGCAGGTCGGCTTGCGTCCTGAGCACTACCAGCGTTATCCGCACATGTTCTCCGGTGGTCAGCGCCAGCGTATTGCGTTGGCTCGGGCGATGATGCTGCAACCCAAAGTGCTGGTCGCAGACGAACCGACCTCTGCGCTCGACGTGTCGATTCAGGCGCAGGTGCTGAACCTGTTCATGGATCTGCAGCAGGAGTTCAACACCGCTTACGTGTTCATCTCGCACAACCTCGCGGTGGTGCAACACGTTGCCGATGACGTGATGGTGATGTACCTCGGTCGCCCGGTGGAAATGGGCCCGAAGAACGATATCTATGAACGCCCGCTGCACCCTTACACCCAGGCGTTGCTGTCGGCCACCCCGACCATCCACCCGGACCCGAACAAGCCGAAAATCAAAATCGTCGGCGAACTGCCCAACCCGCTGAACCCGCCACCGGGCTGCGCTTTCCACAAGCGCTGCCCGTATGCGACCGAGCGTTGCAGCACTGAAGAGCCGGCATTGCGCCTGCTCGACAACCGGCAGGTGGCTTGCCACTACGCCGAGCAGTTCCTCGACGGTGCGGCGTAAGCTAATCCGGGGGAAAATGCAAAACCCTGTGGGAGCGGGCTTGCCCGCGATGGCGTCGTGTCAGTCACCTGATTTGACGACTGACACACTGCAATCGCGGGCAAGCCCGATCCCACAGGGGATGATGTTGAACTCAGCGTTAACGTACTGAGCAAACCCCTTCCACCTCGACTACTAATCAGTCGAGGTGGAAGGGGTTTTCTTGTGCTTGCGTTTTACGTCTGGCTGTCGCCTTCATCCGGATCATCAGAGTCCGGCTCGTCTGTCATCGAATCATCGTCATCAGCAGTTCCACCCTGCCCCTGATCACCCGGCTCGGACTCGGACTTGGCGAGCATCAGCCCGCTATGCCCCATCTGCCCGTTGAAGGCCTGGGAGTCATGATCCTCGCACTCGGCCCAGGCCGTCGCGGTGCCGAGAGACAGCATGACCATCACTTTCAACAGCAATAAAATTCGTAGCAACCTGCTTTTCATAGCCGACTCCATCCATTTTCAGGTGAGACATGCGTGCCGGACTGGCGCTGTGTGAAATCTAGTTCCGATCAGCCGGGCTCACCAGTCAGGACGCTAACGAGCGGGCAGAAATGCCCTCGGTATACAGATTGCTTTCGAATAACGGCAATAACCGGATCAGCTAAGCGGACGGGTCGCTTGCCACGTCAACGGGATCGACAGCAACAGAAGTACGGTACTGGCCAGCCACACGCTGTGACCACCGAAATTGCCATACAACTGACCACTGAGCACCGGCGATAACAGCGCGCTGGCACTCCAGCTCATGAAGAACAGGCCGAAGTACTGCCCGCTCTTGCCACGCTGGGCAAACTGCATCGCCAACACATTCAGCGGCGGCATGAACAGCGCCTCGCCCAAGGTCCAGATCACCGTCGACATGCAGACGAACGCCAACCCGGAACCGAACGGCAACATGCCCAGCCCACAGGCCAGCAGCACACTGCCTGCCACCATTTGTCGCCGCGACCCCCAACGCTCGCCCCAGTGCGACAGCGGAATTTGCAACGCGATCACCAGCAGCGCGTTAAGCCCGAATTGCCAGCCTATCGCCTCAGTACTCAATTGATAGTAATCGCGCAGATAGTTGCCGAGCGTGTTGTAGACAGTGTCGAACGCAATGCCGAGCACGACGGTTGCCGCCAGCAACCAGAGGAACGGTTTGTCGCGATACGGCACACCCGGGCCTGCGTCTGCCGTTGACCTCTCTTCATTGATCAGCACCGACCGATGCCACGTAGTGCGAACGAACCACAGCAAGGCCAGCAACGTCATCGCTGCACCGCCAAAAAACACCCAACGGAAATCCGTCTGCGCCAAGACGCCGCCCGCCACCCCGGCGGCGGCCATGCCGAGGTTGCGCGCCACCCGACTCAAGGCCTGCGCACGCGAGCGCTGCGCCACTTCGCAATATTCCATGATCAGACGCTGATGCAGGGTACGAATGGCTCCATCGATAGTCCCGCTGAGCAGCAGCAATGCAGCCAGCAACGGCACTTGCGTCACCAGCCCCAGCAGGATCAGCACCCACACCGAAGCGAAAAACAGCGCCGCTGTCAGTCGCGCGGTCCGCACATGATCACTGAGCCAGCCACCGAGCATCGAACCGACCAGCAACCCCGCACCGTACGCCGACAGTAACCAGCCAACCGTCTCGATCGCCAGCCCCAGCTCCTGACGTAGATACAGCGCCATGAACAGCTTGACCATGCTGCTCAGGCGATTGATGAACAACAGCGCCGCAAGCACCCAGGCCATCACACCGAAATAGCCGTCGAGCCGCAGCATCTGAGTCAGACGACTCGTCATTCCATTGACCTCTCAAAGCGACTGCGTGGAGCTGGAACACTAACGGTCAGCTCGAAGGTTGTCGCGCTGAAGCACATCAAGACCACAAAAAAGGAATCGCCCTACAGAGAGCACACACAGCAAAAAGCCCCTCACCCTAACCCTCTCCCGGAGGGAGAGGGGACTGACCGAGTTGATTGCAAAAGATACGCCCCAGTGAAATACAAACTCGCCCTCAAATCACAAAAATGCCCAAAAGCCAAACACGCCTCGCTCCTCACCACTCAACAGGATGAGCGCAAGCTCGGCTGCAGCTTTTGATCTTGATCCATGGGCGACGTCGGAAGGCTTCGTTCCGGGATTGATCCGGGGGTGGGAGCGCAGCGACCGTTCGACGCAGTCGAACACATCGAGAGGAGGTGCAGCGAAGCAAACCGGAGGCGATGCCCCCGGATCGATCCCGGAGCGAAGGAACCCCGAGCCCCAGCGAGCGGGCCGAACGTAGGAGCAAGCGTTTTTTGCTTACTTTTTTTGGCGCTTGTAAAAAAGTGAGTCGCCGTAAGGGCGAAACCGCCAGCCGCAACACCCGAACCAACGGATACACACCCAAAACACCAAAAGCCTGGTCGGCCCAGAGGCCGCCAAGGCACCAGGCAATAAAAAAGCCCCCAAGGCATTCACCTAGGGGGCTTTCGAACAACAAAGCTCAGCGCTTAGTGATGCTCACGCGTCGCACGGAATTTCACGTCCGGCCAACGCTCTTCCATCAGCGCCAGGTTGACCCGCGTCGGGGCGAGGTAGGTCAGGTGACCGCCGCCGTCGATTGCCAGGTTTTCCACAGCCTTGTTGGAGAATTCCTCAAGCTTCTTCTTGTCGCTGCAATCGATCCAGCGCGCGGAGTACACGGTGATCGGCTCGTACGAGCACTCAACCTTGTATTCCTCTTTCAAGCGGCTGGCGACCACATCGAACTGCAGCACACCGACGGCGCCAAGGATGATGTCGTTGCTGCGCTCCGGGAAGAACACCTGAGTGGCGCCTTCTTCGGCCAGTTGCTGCAAACCCTGACGCAGTTGCTTGGATTTCAGCGGATCGCGCAGACGCACGCGACGGAACAGTTCCGGGGCGAAGTGCGGGATGCCAGTGAAGCTCAGGGATTCGCCTTCGCTGAAGGTGTCGCCGATCTGGATGGTGCCGTGGTTGTGCAGACCGATGATGTCGCCGGCAAACGCCTCCTCCAGTTGCTCGCGCTCGGAAGAGAAGAACGTCAGGGCATCGCCGATGCGCACGTCCTTGCCGGTGCGCACGTGGCGCATCTTCATACCTTTCTCGTACTTGCCGGAGCAGATACGCATGAAGGCGATGCGGTCGCGGTGTTTCGGGTCCATGTTCGCCTGGATCTTGAAGATGAAGCCCGAAAACTTCTCTTCTACCGGCTCCACGGTGCGCTCGTTGGCAACGCGTGCCAGCGGACGCGGCGCCCAATCGACGACAGCGTCGAGTACGTGATCGACACCAAAGTTGCCCAGCGCGGTACCGAAGAACACCGGAGTCAGTTGACCGTCGAGGAACTCCTGCTGGTTGAACTCATGGCAGGCGCCCTGCACCAGTTCCAACTGATCGACGAAACGGTTGTACTCGTCACCGAGGTGCGCGCGCGCTTCATCAGAGTCGAGTTTCTCGATGATCTTGGTTTCGGTGCGCTCGTGACCGTGGCCGGCGGTGTAGACAATGATGTAGTCGTCGGCCAGGTGATACACGCCTTTGAAGTCGCGGTAGCAACCGATCGGCCAGGTGATCGGCGCTGCCTTGATCTTCAGGACAGCTTCGATCTCGTCGAGCAGTTCGATCGGGTCGCGGATGTCACGGTCGAGTTTGTTGATGAAGCTGACGATCGGCGTGTCACGCAGACGGCAGACGTCCATCAGCGCAATGGTACGCGGCTCGACACCTTTACCGCCGTCGAGGACCATCAATGCCGAGTCCACCGCCGTCAGGGTGCGATAAGTATCTTCAGAGAAATCTTCGTGGCCCGGGGTGTCGAGCAGGTTGACCATGTGGTCGCGATACGGGAACTGCATGACCGACGTGGTGATGGAAATACCACGTTGTTTTTCCATTTCCATCCAGTCGGATGTCGCATGGCGGTCGGATTTACGGGATTTCACCGTGCCCGCAATCGCAATCGCCTTGCCCATCAACAGGAGCTTCTCGGTGATCGTCGTCTTACCGGCATCGGGGTGGGAAATAATGGCGAAAGTGCGGCGTTTCGCGACTTCGGCGGCCTGTCTGGTCATGGGAAATCGCCTGGCGGTGATTCAAAAAAGGGCCGCGATTATAGCCCAAGTCAATGCAATAACCGAACCGTTGAGCATATTAAGGGTGGCCAAATGCTGCCTTAGATGGGAACCTTTTAAAGCACGGAGACGTCCATCCCCTGTTACGAATTTTCGTCAGGGGCTGAAAAATCAGCAAGTTAGCCTGACGAGGCTGCGCTCATGGCTCGCTTTCAGACCGCTTTTTGCCGGTGCTGAGGGAGCTGCTTCTCGCGAACGTCTATTCCCGGCAGCCAGGCATGGCATGCCACACGGGACGGCGTTCGCCGACTATAAAAAAGGAGTCCGCCTGTGGCTATCCGCTATGGCAAAGGGCTGATTGGAGGTGCGGTGGTGATCGCGCTCCTGGCCCTGCTGGTCCACTGGATCGGCATCAACACGATCGAACACTACCGCGACGATTTGTTGTTTTACCTGCAAGCTCATCTGATTCTTGTCCTCGCTTCAATGCTGGCCGCCCTTGTCGTGGGCATCCCCGCCGGCATCTTCCTCAGTCGCCCGACCATGGTCGGCCGCGCTGAGCGCTTCATGCAGATATTCAATATCGGCAACACCGTGCCGCCGCTGGCCGTTCTTGCGATTGCCTTGGGGATTCTGGGTATCGGCAGTGGTCCGGCGATCTTCGCTTTGTTCCTCGCCTCCCTCTTGCCGATTGTGCGCAACACCTACGAAGGCCTGAAAAACGTCCAGGGTTCGCTCAAGGAAGCGGCCGTCGGCATCGGCATGACTCCGCGCCAGGTGCTGTGGCGCGTCGAACTGCCCAACGCCGTGCCGATCATGGTCGGTGGTGTGCGTGTGGCTCTGGCGATCAATGTCGGGACAGCGCCGCTGGCCTTCCTGATCGGCGCCAACAGCCTCGGCAGCCTGATTTTCCCTGGCATCGCCCTGAACAATCAGCCGCAACTGCTGCTCGGCGCCGCGTGCACCGCGCTGCTGGCCCTGCTGCTCGATGGCGTGGTCACCCTCGCCAGCCGTATTTGGCTGGAACGCGGTTTGCGCCCGTCTTAAAGGCCTCGGCAAAGGAATATTCATGAAACGACTTAGCTTGATCTTAAGCTGCATCCTGCTGTTCGCAGGAATCGCCCAGGCCGCTGACAAACCGGTTATCCGCCTCGGCGCCCGCGTGTTCACCGAGCAAACGTTGCTCGCCGAAATCACCGCGCAATACCTGCGCAGCAAAGGCTACGACGCGCAGATCACCGGCGGTCTGGGCAGCAACCTCGCCCGCAGCGCCCACGAAAGTGGTCAGTTGGACATGCTCTGGGAGTACACCGGCGTGTCGCTGGTGGCCTACAACCATGTCACTGAAAAACTCGACAGCGTTCAGTCCTACGCCCGGGTGAAAGAACTCGACGCGAAAAAAGGCCTTATCTGGCTCACCCCGTCGAAATTCAGCAACACCTACGCCCTCGCCCTGCCAAAAAATGTTGCTGAGAAATATCCGCAGATCAACAACATCAGTCAGTTGAACGAGGTGTTGCAGGCTGAAGCGAAGACCAATCACCTGGTGGCGTTGGACACCGAGTTCGCCAACCGCTCGGACGGTCTGCTCGGCATGGTCAAGCTCTACGACATGAACCTCAGCCGCAAAAACATCCGCCAGATGGATGCGGGTCTGGTCTACACGGCGCTGCGAAACGGCCAGGTGTTTGCCGGTCTGGTCTACACCACGGACGGTCGCTTGAATGCCTTCGGCCTGAAACTGCTGGAAGACGACAAGCACTACTTCCCCGACTACACCGCTGCACCGGTGGTGCGTCAGGCCTACCTCGACGCGCACCCACAACTCGCTGAGCAGCTCAAGCCACTGGCCGAACTGTTCGATGACGAAACCATGCGCCAGCTCAACGCGCGGGTCGATGTCGATCATGAAAGCCCGTCCAAAGTTGCCGCCGATTTCCTGCGCCAACATCCGCTGAATTAAAGGAGGAAAAGTCATGGAATTCTTCAACGCCTTTTCCCATCTCGACTGGCCGCAGGTGATGCACCTGACCTGGCAGCACATCACGCTGGTTGGCATCGCTGTCACGCTGGCAATCCTTGTCGGGGTGCCGCTGGGCATTCTGATGACTCGGTTTCCTAGCCTCGCTGGCCCGTTGCAGGCCAGCGCCACGGTGTTGCTGACCGTGCCGTCGATTGCACTGTTCGGCCTGCTGCTGCCGTTCTACTCGAAATTTGGTCAGGGCCTCGGCCCGATGCCGGCGATCACTGCAGTGTTCCTTTATTCACTGCTGCCGATCATGCGCAACACCTACCTGGCGTTGACCGGCGTTGAGCCGGGCATCCGCGAAGCCGCACGCGGCATCGGCATGACCTTCGGCCAGCGCCTGCGCATGGTCGAGTTGCCGATTGCGGTGCCGGTGATCCTCGCCGGTGTGCGTACCGCCGTGGTGATGAACATCGGCGTGATGACCATCGCCGCGACCATTGGCGCTGGTGGCCTCGGCGTGTTGATCCTCGCCTCCATCAGCCGCAGTGACATGTCGATGCTCATCGTCGGCGCGTTGCTGGTCAGTCTTCTGGCGATCTTCGCCGACCTGTTTTTGCAATGGCTGCAACGCTCGTTGACTCCAAAAGGATTACTCAAATGATCGAACTTCAAAACCTCAGCAAGACCTTCCAAAGCAACGGCAAAGACGTCAAAGCCGTGGATTCGGTGAGCCTGACCGTCAATGAAGGCGAAATCTGTGTGTTCCTCGGGCCATCGGGCTGCGGCAAAAGCACCACGCTGAAAATGATCAACCGCCTGATCAAACCGACCTCGGGCAAGATCCTGATCAACGGTGAAGACACCACTGATCTGGACGAAGTGACCCTGCGTCGCAACATCGGTTACGTGATTCAGCAGATCGGTCTATTCCCGAACATGACCATCGAAGAGAACATCGTCGTGGTGCCGAAACTGCTCGGCTGGGACAAGCAGAAATGCCACGACCGCGCCCGCGAACTGATGAGCATGATCAAGCTTGAACCCAAGCAGTATCTGCATCGCTACCCGCGTGAGTTGTCCGGTGGTCAGCAACAACGCATCGGCGTGATCCGCGCACTGGCGGCGGATGCACCGCTGTTGCTGATGGACGAACCGTTCGGTGCGGTCGACCCGATCAACCGCGAGATGATCCAGAACGAATTCTTCGAGATGCAGCGCGCGCTGAACAAGACCGTGATCATGGTCAGCCACGACATCGACGAAGCGATCAAGCTAGGCGACAAGATCGCGATCTTCCGCGGCGGCAAACTGTTGCAGATCGATCACCCGGACACGCTGCTCGCGCACCCGGCGGACGATTTTGTCAGCAGCTTTGTGGGTCAGGACAGCACGCTCAAGCGTCTGTTGCTGGTGAAGGCTGAAGATGCGGCGGACAACGCACCGTCGGTGAGCCCGGAAACCCCGGTGGCCGATGCGCTGGAATTGATGGACGAGCATGACCGTCGTTATGTCGTCGTCACCTGCGCCGAGAACAAGGCGCTGGGTTATGTAAGACGTCGCGATCTGCACCGTCAGACCGGCACCTGCGCGCAGTATCTTCGCGAGTTCAACGCCACAGCGGCGTACGACGAGCATTTGCGCATCCTGCTGTCGCGCATGTACGAGTTCAACCGCTCGTGGCTGCCGGTAATGGATGCCGATCGGGTGTTCCTGGGCGAGGTGACGCAGGAGTCGATTGCCGAGTATCTGAGCTCCGGCAAATCTCGCGGAGGCAAAACCAGCATCGTTTCGCCGGCGGAGACTGCGCAGGCGTAGCGCCAACATCACGCCGCAGGGGCCGAAATGCCCTGCGGCGCGTACTTACGAATAAACAATCCATTCGTTATCTCGAATCAATCTTTTCAACTGTCAGAAGTTACAGGTTCCGCCGAGAAAGGCTTCGGTTGTAATGGTTCTCCGCAAGTCTTCAACCCCAAGGAGCTGACCATGACAACCTCTGAAAAACCACCCCTTCAGGCCGGACCACCCGTGTTAATTGGCGTAAGCGGCCCGGGTAATCCCAACAGAGTCCGGCAGGGCAATACTCTCACCAAACTCCCTGCTGCCTATATGCAGGATGCCCGAGGTCTGGAGGTAAGGGGCAACTCCACCTGGAAACTAAAAAGCAACGTGCCGCCATCACCAGGAATATACGTTTCCAAAGCCCCCGGAAGCATGAATGGCACACTGAGAATTCCAAATGTTCAGACAAGTACAATTGTGGAGGTTGAAGTCTCAACACTTGAATACCCCAACCTGAAAACCATCTACCTCGTCATCGTTGAAGTGCTCAAAACCGACGAAAATGAACTGCACGACCAGTGAAACCCCTTGCGGCCCCGCATCAATTGCTGCGCCCTTGGGCGGGGCTGCATATTATCTCGCCACGGATAGCCCCCGCTTCGGGAACATCAATCCGTCATACCTGTCAGCTACACCAGTAGCTGCACACGGTCTTACGACGAACGCGTGCAAAAATGCGACATTTTTAGTTGATCTCAGGCCCCTCACGCCCTAAAGTTCGCGCCGAACGTCCATGCTGGAAACGATCCATCCGGCTCAAGTACTGACGACGAGACAGCAAGGCCAAGGGAAGCTTCACACCCGTGGCCTTTTTGCTTTCGGCGACATGCCTTGGGAAGTAGGCGAACCAAAGTGGGGATACGGAGGACGTTCATTTGCACCCATTGATCAATTCAGTTTGCCCTTAGGAGTTCCCAGCATGTCGATCAACGTCGAAGATTATTTCGAGCGCGCCACTTTTGACAAAATGAAGGCGTTTGCCGACAAGCAAGAAACCCCGTTCGTGGTGATCGACACCGCGATGATCAGCAAGGCCTACGATGACCTGCGCGCCGGTTTCGAATTCGCCAAGGTTTACTACGCAGTCAAGGCCAACCCGGCTGTCGAGATCATCGACCTGCTGAAAGACAAAGGCTCGAGCTTTGACATCGCCTCGATCTACGAGCTCGACAAAGTGATGGATCGCGGCGTCAGCGCCGACCGTATCAGCTACGGCAACACCATCAAGAAATCCAAGGACATCCGCTACTTCTTTGATAAGGGCGTGCGTCTGTTCTCCACCGACTCCGAAGCCGACCTGCGCAACATCGCCAAGGCTGCACCGGGCTCGAAGGTCTACGTGCGAATCCTGACCGAAGGTTCGACCACGGCTGACTGGCCTTTGTCGCGCAAATTCGGCTGCCAGACCGACATGGCCATGGACCTGCTGATCCTCGCTCGCGACCTGGGTCTGGTGCCTTACGGCATCTCGTTCCACGTCGGTTCGCAACAGCGCGATATCAGCGTGTGGGACGCGGCAATCGCCAAGGTCAAAGTGATCTTCGAGCGTTTGAAAGAAGAAGACGGCATCGAACTCAAGCTGATCAACATGGGCGGCGGCTTCCCGGCCAACTACATCACCCGCACCAACAGCCTGGAAACCTACGCCGAAGAAATCATCCGTTTCCTCAAAGAAGATTTCGGTGATGACCTGCCGGAAATCATTCTGGAACCGGGCCGTTCGCTGATTGCCAACGCCGGTATTCTGGTCAGCGAAGTAGTACTGGTTGCACGTAAATCCCGCACTGCCGTCGAGCGTTGGGTGTACACGGATGTGGGCAAGTTCTCCGGCCTGATCGAAACCATGGACGAAGCGATCAAGTTCCCGATCTGGACCGAGAAGAAAGGCGAGATGGAAGAAGTCGTCATCGCCGGCCCGACCTGCGACAGCGCCGACATCATGTATGAGAATTACAAGTACGGTCTGCCGCTGAACCTGGCAATCGGTGATCGCATGTACTGGCTGTCGACCGGTGCGTACACCACCAGCTACAGCGCCGTTGAATTCAATGGCTTCCCGC
This sequence comes from Pseudomonas sp. NPDC098747, assembly GCF_044760045.1. NCBI lineage: Bacteria > Pseudomonadati > Pseudomonadota > Gammaproteobacteria > Pseudomonadales > Pseudomonadaceae > Pseudomonas > Pseudomonas sp. NPDC098747. Next base: position 22,204 of record NZ_JBIWAL010000043.1, read on the forward strand.
CGCTGAAATCGTTTTACGTGTAAACGTTGCAGCTGTAATGCAAAAGCCCATGACCTGTGTCATGGGCTTTTTTGTGGCCGGGCGTTCGCCTTGAAATTTTGGCTGTGCTTGATACCCCAGCCCCTCACCCCAGCCCTCTCCCGAGGGAGAGGGAGCCGATATGTGTGCGTTTCCGGTTTTGAGTTTGGCTCAAGGGCGTTGCTGAGCCTGAGTTCAACTCGACATTTCAGGTCGGCGTAACTCGCCAGAACACCTCGGTCAGTCCCCTCTCCCTCTGGGAGAGGGTTAGGGTGAGGGCTTTTGATCTGAGACACGCTGCAATTCTGCACATCGACGCGCGTACTCGGTTGCCAAGGCCTCAATTCGCGGATCGCTCGCACTCGCCAGCGCCGCACTCGCCACCCGCAGAAAATTCAGATTGCCCGCGGTCAGCGCCTTCTCCAGCCACACCAACGCTTCATCAACGTTATCTTCAGAAGACAGCACCGCCGCGTAACTGAACTGCCCACGAAAATCCCCACCCTCGGCCGAACGTCGATACCACTCACGCGCCGCCAGCGTATCCGGCGGGCAAACCTGCCCCTCTTCCAGATAACGCCCCAGCAGATTCATCGACTTCGCATGCCCGAGGTCGGCGGCGCGTTGATACAACGCCAGCGCCTGCACATGGTCCTCAGCCACACCGCGCCCAGTCGCAAGCAAATTGGCCAGGTTGTACATCGCCCAATCCAGCCCTGCTTGCGCGGCGATTCGATAATGTTGCGCGGCCACCGACGCATCCGCAGCGCATCCCCAGCCATGCTCATGACAACGCCCGAGCATGTTGCGCGCCATCAGATGCCCTTGCCCGGCAGCGATGCCGAACCAGCGCAATGCCAAAGGTTGATCTTGGGCGATCCCTCGACCGTCCAGCAGAATCTGCCCGAGCAACGCGTGCGCCTCGACTTCACCTTCGCCCGCCGCCAGCAAAATCGCCTGCGCCGCGCGGGTCGGGCTCTCTTCAAGCATGGCGCTGAGCTGTTCGCCGTCGAGGACTTCCTGGCGACGCAGATGAAAACTCATACCTCGACCCAGCGCCGCAACAGGTTGTGATACGTGCCGGTGAGGCGGATCAGCGACGGGTGATCAGGCAGGTCTTGAGTGAGTTGCTGAATCGCCCCGTCCATCTCGAACAGCAACGCCCGCTGGCTGTCTTCGCGCACCAGGCTTTGCGTCCAGAAGAACGAGGCGTAACGCGCGCCGCGAGTGACCGCGTTGACTTTATGCAGGCTGGTGCCGGGGTACAGCACCATGTCGCCGGCAGGCAGTTTCACTTGTTGGGTGCCGAAGGTGTCCTGGATTTCAAGTTCGCCGCCGTCGTAATCCTCAGGTTCGCTGAAGAACAGCGTGGCCGACAGATCGGTGCGCACCCGCTCGATACTGCCCTTGGGCTGGCGCACGGCGTTGTCGATGTGAAAATCGAAACTGCCACCGGCCGTGTAACAGTTCACTAACGGAGGAAACACTTTGTGCGGCAGTGCGGCGGACATGAACAGCGGATTCTTCCACAGCCGCTCGAGCATCGCCGCACCGATTTCCTTGGCCAGCGGATGGCCTTCAGGCAGTTGCAGATTGTGCTTGGCCTTGGCCGATTGATAACCGGCGGTGATCTTGCCATCAGCCCAATCTGCCTGTTCCAGCGCCTCACGAATACGCTGCACTTCGTCTTTTTCAAACAGACCGGGGATGTGCAGCAGCATGGCTATGTCACCTGATGGCAAAGAGGCGGCAATGGTATTGATTCTTATTGTCTGTGTAAAACCCGCAAGACGAATGAACGGGCGAAAACCGTAAGGCCAAATTGTAAAGAATGTAAATTTAGTGCGAATAACAATATTTCGCAATTGATACGAATACCCGTTTACCCTATATTCCGCCGCCTCAAATCCTTGGGGAGGGGAATAAAAATGGCACGTCAACCCGCACAATTACCGGTCAGTTCACCACGTCTGCTCGCCTCTGCAATTGGCGTGGCAATCACCGCCGGTTCCGCCGGCCACATGGTGTTCGCCGCCGAAAAGACTGACAGCAAAGCCTCCGGCAATGCCATCGCCCTGGACGCTACCGCCATCACCGGTGAAGCGCAGGACTCGACGTCCTACCAGGTCGAGAAAGCCTCCTCGCCCAAGTACACCGCGCCGCTGATAGACACGCCGCGCTCGGTCACCGTGATTCCGCAACAAGTGCTCAAAGACACTGGCGCCCTGAACATGCAGGACGCGCTGCGCACCGTGCCGGGTATCACCTTCGGTGCCGGTGAAGGTGGCAACCCACAGGGCGACCGCCCGTTTATCCGTGGTTTCGATGCCCAGGGCGACACCTACCTTGATGGCGTGCGTGACACCGGTTCGCAGAGCCGCGAAATCTTCGCCGTTGAAAACATCGAAGTCAGCAAGGGCCCGAACTCCGCCATCGGCGGTCGTGGCGCGGCGGGCGGCAGCATCAACCTGGTGAGCAAGAAGGCGCATCTGGGTAACTCATTCGACGGTGGCTTCACCTGGGGCTCCGACCAGACTCAGCGTTACACCCTCGACGGCAACTACCAGTTCAGCGACACCGCCGCTGGCCGTCTGAACCTGATGAGCCACGAGAGCAACGTCGCCGGTCGCGACAAAGTCGATTACGACCGTTGGGGCATCGCGCCATCCCTGGCCTTCGGCCTGGGCACCGACACCCGCGTCAACCTCGATTACTACCATCTGGAAAGCAACGACACGCCGGACTCGGGCATCCCGTACAGCATTCCAACCGGTGGTTCGGCTGCACGCACCAAGTCCAATCCGGACAAACCGTACGCCGGTGGCGATGACAGCAATTTCTACGGTCTGGGTCGTGATTTCCGCAAGGGCCGCACCGACACCGCGACCTTCGCCATCGAGCATGACCTGAGCGACTCGCTGACCATCAAGAACACCCTGCGTCACGGCACCAGCATGCAGGATTACATCCTCACCCAGCCGGACGACAGCAAGGGCAACGTCAACAACGGCAGCGTCTGGCGTCGTGCGAATACGCGGGTCAGCAACACTGAGACCACCACCAACCAGACTGACCTGTTCGGCAACTTCTACGTCGCCGGCTTCAAGAACAGCTTCTCCACCGGTGTCGAATACACCCGAGAGCAAAGCCAGAAGTCTTCGTACAACGTCAACACTGACACTACGCCGCGCACCAGCGCCGTGACCACCAGTTGCAACCCGGGATTGATCGGCGCGTCGAGCGGCTACAACTGCACCTCGCTGTCAAACCCGAACCCGAACGATCCGTGGAACGGCGCTATCTCGCGCAACTATGCTGGCACCGACACCGAGGCCAACACCTACGCGCTGTATGCGTTCAACACCCTGGAATTGTCCGAGCAGTGGCTGGTGAACATGGGCCTGCGTTACGACCATTTCGACACTGACTACAAGACTTACAATGCCGCCGACACCACCACCTCCAAGGGTGATGACGTCAGCGAGTTCGTCACCGGACAGTTGGGCGTGGTCTACAAGCCTGCGGAAAACGGCAGTATTTACGCTTCCTACGCCACCTCGGCCACACCACCGGGCAACACCCTCGGTGAAGGTCAGGAAGGTAACCCGCTGGGCGGCACGCCGGATCGCAGCGGCAACCTGCTCAAGAGCGACATGGAGCCGGAAACCACCAAGAACTACGAAATCGGCACCAAGTGGGATCTGCTCAATGATCGCCTGTCGCTGACGGCTGACATCTTCCGCACCGAGAAAGAAAACGCGCGCGTGCAAGTCGACACCACCTCGTACGAAAACGCCGGCAAGACCCGCGTGCAAGGTATCGAGCTGTCGGCCAGCGGCAAGCTCACCGACATGTGGCAAGTGTTCGCCGGTTACGCCTACATGGACAGCGAACAGGTTGATGGCGGCCAGTTGAACCGCGCCACCGACGGCAACCAGCTGCCTAACACGCCGAAAAACAGCGCCAGCCTGTGGACCACTTACCAGGTCACGCCGAAGCTGACGATCGGTGGCGGTGCCTTCTATGTGGATGACGTGTTCGGCAACGTGGCCAACACCACCATGGTTGATTCGTACGTACGTTACGACGCGATGGCGGCTTACAAGCTGACCAAAAACGTCGACCTGCAACTCAACGTGCAGAACCTGACCGATGAAACCTATTACGACAAAGCCTTCTCGACCCACTTCGCCAACCAGGCGGCGGGCCGTACGGCACTGTTGAGCACCAACTTCCACTTCTGACCGATGCTGTAAATGTGGGAGCGAGCTTGCTCGCGAAAGCGGTGTATCAGCGAAATAGTTGTCGACTGACACGACGCATTCGCGAGCAGGCTCGCTCCCACAGGGAAGGCGTTGGGAGACAGGCCCCGTTCATTCAGTTGAGCGGGGCTTTTGTGCGTAATCAAGAAGCTTCTCGACAACCCACGGCATAATGCGCGCCGTGAAGACAATTACCGAACGGACGGCGAGTGACGTGTTGAAGAAAACCCTGTTCCAGTTGCACTGGTTTTTTGGCATCACCGCAGGCCTGGTGCTGGCCCTGATGGGCATCACCGGCGCGGCCTATTCGTTTCAGGACGAAATCCTTCGGGCGCTGAACCCCTCGGTATTGCAGGTGGAAAAACAGGTCGCCGGCGTGCTGCCGCCCGTTGAACTGGTAGCGCGTATCGAAGCCAACTCGGGCAAGAAAGTCTCGATGCTGTCGGTCGAGACCGAAAGCGGCCACGCGGCAAAAGTATTCTTTACCCCGCCCAAGGGTGAACGTCGTGGCGAAATGCGCTACTTCGATCCGTACACCGGTGAGTTCATGGGCAACGCCGTCGGCCAGGATTTCTTTGGGCTGATGCTGCAACTGCACCGCTTCCTCGCCATGGGTGACACCGGGCGCAACATCACCGGCGCCTGCACGCTGGTCCTGGTGTTTTTCTGCCTCTCCGGCCTGTACCTGCGCTGGCCTCGACAGTGGAACTGCTGGCGCGTCTGGCTGACCCTGGACTGGAAGAAAAAGGGTCGCACCTTCAATTGGGATCTGCATTCGGTGGCCGGCACCTGGTGCCTGTTGGTGTATCTGCTGCTGGCGCTGACCGGGTTGTCGTGGTCATACGAGTGGTACAACAAAGGCCTGACCAAACTGCTTTCCGACGCCCCGCAAAACGAACGTGTGCGCGGTGGTCGCGGCCCGGCGCCGGAAGGCCCGGCACCCATCGCCGACTACGCCGCGATGTGGAGCAGCATCTATAGCGCCGCCGGTCCAGGTCTCGCCGCCTACAATATCCGCATGCCGGCCGTGGCCGGTCAAACGGCGACGGTGTTCTACCTGCTCGACAGCTCGCCTCATGACCGCGCGCTGAACCAGATCACCCTCGACCCGGCCACCGGCATCGTCAAACGTGTCGACCGTTACGCCGACAAGAGCTTCAAGGCGCAACTGCTGACCAGCATCTACGCGTTGCACGTCGGCAGCTATTTCGGCCTCGTCGGACGGATCATCATCACCGTCGCGGCGGTGTGCATGCCGCTGTTCTTCATCACCGGATGGCTGCTGTACCTCGATCGTCGCCGCAAGAAAAAGCAGATCAAGGATGCGCGCAAAGGCCTCGAACCACCGGCCGGCGATACCCCGGCGTGGCTGATCGGCTTCGCCAGCCAAAGCGGTTTTGCCGAGCAACTGGCGTGGCAAACCGCCAGCCAATTGCAGGCCGCCGGTTTGCCGGTGAAGGTGCAGCCGCTGTCGAGTGTCAGCGAGCAGGATCTGCGCGACTCAAGCAATGCGCTGTTTGTGGTCAGCACCTTCGGCGACGGCCAGGCCCCTGATAGCGCCCGTGGTTTCGAGCGTACAGTGCTGGCCAAGGCGTCGACCCTCGACAACCTGAGCTACGCCGTCCTCGGGCTTGGCGACCGTCAGTATCAGCACTTCTGCGGTTTCGCCCGACGCCTGCATCAGTGGCTGAGCGAACACGGCGGCAAAACCCTGTTCGCCCCGGTGGAAGTCGACAGCGGCGATCCGTACGCCCTGCGCCACTGGCAAACCCAGCTTGGCTTGCTCACCGGGCAAGCACCGGTCGACACCTGGCAGGCACCGACCTACGAAAACTGGACGCTGCTGCGCCGTGAACGGATGAACCCTGGCAGTAGCGGTTCGCCGGTCTATCTGCTGAGCCTGAGCGCACCGACCACCAGCAGCTGGCTGTCCGGGGACCTGGTCGAAGTGCTGCCGCGCAACTGCCCGTGGGTCATCGAACACTTCCTCGACGGCCTCGGCATTCGGGGCGAGACGACGGTAAAAATCAACGGCCTCGATGAGCCGCTTGACGTGGCACTGGCCTCGCGCCAACTGCCCCAGCACCGCGCGCATCTGGTCGGCCTGCATGCTCAGTCGTTGGTCGACGCCATGGTGCCTTTGGCCATGCGCGAATACTCGATCGCCTCGATTGCCGCCGACGGTGTGCTGGAGTTGATCGTGCGTCAGGAACAGCACGCCGACGGCACGCTTGGCATCGCTTCAGGCTGGTTGACCGAGCATGCGCCGGTGGGCGGCAGCATCAGCTTGCGGGTACGGCGTAACAGCGGTTTCCACCTGCCGAACGAGCCGGCACCGATGATTCTGCTGGGCAACGGCACTGGCCTTGCCGGGTTGCGCAGCCTGCTCAAGGCGCGCATTGCTGACGGTCAGCAGCGTCAGTGGCTGCTGTTCGGCGAGCGTAATTATGAGCACGATTACCTGTGCCGTGCGGAGCTGGAAGAGTGGTTGATCAATGGCGATCTGGCGCGTCTGGATCTGGCGTTTTCGCGGGATCAGGCAGAGAAGGTTTATGTGCAGGATCGCCTGCGGGAATCAGCGGAAGAGTTGAAGAAGTGGCTGGCGGAGGGTGCGGTTATCTATATCTGCGGCAGCTTGCAAGGGATGGCATCTGGGGTGGACGAAGTGCTCAACGAGATCCTTGGCGCCGCTGAAGTCGAACGCCTGATCGAGCAGGGCCGTTATCGCCGCGATGTTTATTGAATCTGTCGAAGAGCCCCTCACCCTAACCCTCTCCCGGAGGGAGAGGGGACTGATTGGGGGATGCTCCAGGAATACGCCGACCTGAGCGGTCTTCGATGAATCCATAATCGACTGAATCTTTCACCGATCTGAAAGTGCATTGCCGGATCCATAATCGGCTCGGTTTCTCAGGTCGACGTATGACGCAATACACCTCGGTCGGCCCCCTCTCCCTCCGGGAGAGGGCTGGGGTGAGGATAGCTTTTGATTCCCGCCAATATCAAACAGGCTGCAACCTCTGCTCAAACACCGCCACCCCATTCAAATCCCGCAACACCACACTCATCTCCCCGCTCTGCCCTTCAATATTCACCTCGCCAAAAAACTGAAACCCGGCAAACGGCGAGGTGTTCTGCGCAGGCGGTGCTTTCTCGAAAACCACCTCCGGCCCAAAGGTTTTATCCAGCGGATTAGGCCCAAAACTCCCGGCATTCAATGGCCCCGCAACAAACTCCCAGAACGGCTCGAAATCCTGAAACGCTGCCCGATCCGGGTGATAGTGATGCGCCGCGCAGTAGTGCACATCGGCAGTGAGGAAGACGAAATTGCGCACCTGCTGCGCGCGCAGAAAACCGAGCAACTCGGCGATCTCCAGCTCACGCCCCTGCGCCGGTCCCGGGTCGCCGTTGGCCACGGCCTCCCAGCGCGCGACGCCCGGGCTGACTTCACCGTCAGGCACGCCGAGGCCGATCGGCATGTCTGCCGCGATGACCTTCCACTGCGCTTTCGAGGCCTTCAATCCGCGCTTGAGCCAATCCAGCTGCTCACGGCCGAGGAACGGTTTTGCTGCGCCGAGGTTGTCGTCGTTGGCTTCGCGATAACTGCGCATGTCGAGCACGAACACATCCAGCATCGGCCCGTATTTCAGCTTGCGATAAATCCGCCCGCCACCGTCAGCCGACTGCAAGCGCATCGGTGAATATTCCAGCCAGGCCTTGCGCGCGCGGCCGACCAGGGTGTGGATATCTTTTTCCTGATAGCGCTCGTCGAGCTGCTTGCCGGGCGACCAGTTGTTGACCACTTCATGGTCGTCCCACTGCCAGATCTGCGGCACTTCGGCGTTGAAGCGACGGATGTTTTCGTCCATCAGGTTGTAGCGATAATTACCGCGATAGTCGTCGAGGGTCTGGGCGACTTTGCTCTTGGCTTCGGTGGTGATGTTGCGCCACACGCGACCGTTTTCAGTGGTCAGTTGCGCCGGCACCGGGCCGTCGGCGTAGATGGTGTCGCCGCTGTGGATAAAGAAGTCCGGCAGACGCAGACGCATGGCTTCGTAGATGCGCATGCCGCCGATGTCCGGATTGATGCCGAAGCCCTGGCCGACGGTATCGCCGCTCCACACGAAGCGAATATTGCGCAGCGCCGAAGGTGCACTGCGCAAGTGGCCGAGCCACGGTTCACTGGCGACGCCGGTGCGGGCGTCCTTGAAATACACGCGATAGAAAATCGCCTGATCGGCGGGTAACCCGGTGAGTTCGACGCGGGCGGTGAAGTCGCTGCGGGCATCGGCCAGTGCCGAGACGATCCGGCGTGGGTTGCGAAACTGGCTGCGAGTGTCCCACTCGACCACCATGCGGGCCGGGCGGTCGCTGCGGCTCCAGATCATCGCGCGGTCGCCTTGCAGGTCGCCGGACTGCACGCCATCGGTGAGTTGCGGCCGATCCTTGACCGACGCGATCACCGCCGGCGCCAGCCCCGGCATCAGCAGCCCGGCGCCAACGACTTGCATGACCCGGCGGCGACCGAGGTTGAAATCGCTCATGCTGTTCTCCTTGGGAAAAGGAAAACTTAAGCACGGATGTATGAAGCCACAATGACAACCCATAACCCTGTGGGAGCGAGCTTGCTCGCGAATGCGGTGTGTCAGCGAAACAAATATCGACTGACACGACGTCTTCGCGAGCAAGCTCGCTCCCACAAGGAATATGTGTCAGGCCTTCACGGGCTCCAACGCCAACTCCACTGCTTCCGGGCGTTTCACCGTTGCGTAAACAACGGCAGTCAACAAACTCCCCGCGACAATCGCCAGCAGATACAGCAACGCATGATTAATCGCATTCGGAATCGCCAACACAAACAAGCCACCGTGCGGCGCCATCAGTTTGCAGCCGAAGTACATCGACAGCGCGCCGGTCAATGCACCGCCGGCAATGCTCGCCGGAATCACCCGCAGCGGGTCTTTCGCGGCAAACGGAATCGCCCCTTCGGAAATAAAGCACAGCCCCAGCACGAACGCCGCTTTACCGGCCTCGCGCTCGCTCTGGGCGAATTTGCGGCGGGCAATAAACGTCGCAATGCCCAGACCAATCGGCGGCACCATGCCCGCCGCCATGGTCGCGGCCATCGGTGCATAACTCTGCGAGGCCAACAGGCCAACCGAAAACGCGTAAGCCGCTTTGTTGATCGGCCCGCCAAGGTCGACACACATCATGCCGCCGAGCAACACACCGAGCAGAATGGCGTTGGTGGTGCCCATGCTGTCGAGGAAATGCGTGAGCGCCGCGAGCATGCCCGCCACCGGTTTGCCGACCACATAAATCATCACCAGGCCAGTGAACAAACTGGCGAACAACGGAATGATCAGAATCGGTTTCAGTGCTTCAAGGCTTTGCGGCAACGCGACATAACGACTGATCGCCTTCGCAGCATAACCGGCAATAAACCCGGCGATGATCCCGCCGATAAACCCGGCGCCCAAGGTGCTCGCCAGCAAGCCGCCGATCATCCCCGGCGCCAGACCTGGACGGTCGGCAATCGAATAGGCGATATAACCGGCCAGCAGCGGCACCATCAACTTGAACGCGGTCTCGCCACCAATCTGCATCAGTGCTGCCGCCAACGTGCCTTCTTCCTTGAAGGCAGTGATGCCGAACACGAATGACAGGGCGATCATCAAACCACCCGCCACCACCATCGGCAGCATGAAAGACACACCTGTCAGCAGGTGTTTGTAGACGCCGGTTTTCTCAGATTTTGCCCGTGACTTGCCGTCGCTCTCAGCGCTTTCCTGCACGCCTTCCGCCAGGGCTTTATTCAGCGTGGCTTCCGCTTGCTTCAACGCAATCCCGGTGCCGCAGCGGTAAATTTTCTTGCCGGCGAAACGCTCGGTGGCGACTTCGATATCCGCCGCCAACAGCACCACATCTGCCTCGGCAATTGCCGCTGCACTCAACGGTGTTTTCGCACCGACCGAACCTTGGGTTTCGACCTGCAAGTCATAGCCCAGACGCTTGGCCGTTTGCTGCAACGCTTCGGCCGCCATGAAGGTGTGGGCGACACCGGTCGGGCAAGCCGTGATGGCGACGATGCGCGGTGCACGAGCTGCAGCAGCAGCGGGAACGGCTTCGGCAGCAACGTAGATTTGCGCTTCTTCAGCACCTCTACGCAACACGGCCTCGACATCCTGCAAGGCTTGCGCCGGGGCAATCTGAAAGACCCGTTTGCCGACGAAACGCGACATGTCGACGTTACCGGTGGCGACCAGCAACACCCACTCTGCCGCCGCGATGGTGGCGGCCGACAACTCGCGCTCCGGGTGCGCCGCATCGACCACTTCGACGCTGGTGCTCCAGCCCTGACGCTGGGCCGCCGCATCAAGCAAACGGGCGCACAGCACACTGGTGACCATGCCGTTCGGGCAGGCCGTAACAATGGCTAACTTCATGACAAACCCTCTTATTGTTCTGTCAGGGGGCGCACGCGCACGCCCTGTTCGAGCTGCGCCAGTTGCGCGGCGTCGTTGATGCCGAAACCGATCTGCGTGACCGCCAGCGCAGCAATCGCCGTGGCCGTACGCAGGGTTTGCTCAGGCGTGTCGGCACTGAGCAAACCGTGAAGCATGCCGGCCAGCAGCGAGTCACCGGCACCGACGGTGCTGGCGACGCTGACCTTGGGCGGCGAGGCATGCATCGCTGAGCCGACGCTGAACCAGTTCACACCGTCGGCGCCGTGGGAGATCACCACATGCTCGATACCCTGCGCATGCAAACGCGCAGCCGCTTGCGCCTCGGCCGCGTGGGAAACCACGTCGCAGCCGAGTGCATCGGCCAGCTCTTCAGTGTTCGGTTTGATCAGCCAAGGACTGGCCTTCAACGCAGCGCGCAACGCTTCGCCGCTGGTGTCGAGGGCGACTTTCAGGCCGAGTTGATTCAGCCGTTCGATGAGTTCACTCAACCACTGCGCAGAAACGCCGCGTGGCAAACTGCCGGCCACCACTACTGCGTCGTGACCGGGCGCAATCTGCACCAGACGCTCAAGCAACGCCTGCTGCGCCGCTGCATCGACTACAGGCCCCGGGCCGTTGATGTCGGTGATGCGCCCGTCGCGCTCAGCGATTTTGATGTTGCTGCGCGTCTCGCCCGGTACGCGGATAAACGCGTCGACAAAACCGCGTTTGGCGAACAGGGTTTCGAATGCTTGCAGGTTGTCTTCGCCGAGAAAGCCGCTGACCGTCAGTTGATGGCCGAGGTCGGCCAGCACTTGGGCGACGTTGACGCCTTTGCCGGCAGCATGGGTGTGCATTTCTTCGCTGCGGTTGACCTGACCGGCCGCCAATACCGGCAGCTCGACCGTGAGGTCCAGCGCCGGGTTGAGGGTCAGGGTGAGAATCTTGGCCATTACAGGGCCTCCACTAATGCGCGCACTTCGTTGGCGCTGCCCACAACGAGGGCTTGTTGAGCAACGGTTTGCGCCTGAGTCAGGCTGAGTTCGCGGATGCGCGCCTTGACCTCGGCGATGCTGCGACCGGACACGCTCAGTTCATCAACACCGAGGCCGACCAGCACCGGCACCGCCAGCGGATCGGCTGCCAGTTCGCCACAGACGCCAACCCACTTGCCATGGGCATGGGCCGCACGCACGGTGATGTCGATCAGTTGCAGCACCGCCGGATGCAAGCCGTCAGCCTGTGCCGACAGGGTCGGATGGCCACGGTCGATGGCCAGGGTGTATTGAGTCAGGTCGTTGGTGCCGACGCTGAAGAAGTCGACTTCCTTGGCCAAAACCGGCGCAAGCAATGCGGCGGACGGCACTTCGATCATGATCCCCAGTTGCAGGTCAGCCACCGGGATTTCCAGGCGCAAGCGCTCGGTCATATCGCGAGCCTGACGCCATTCGTCGACGCTGCCGACCATCGGGAACATGATCCGCAACGGCCGGTTATCCGCGGCCCGCAACAAGGCGCGCAATTGCGCTTCCATGATCTGCGGACGCTGCAACGTCAGGCGAATGCCGCGTACACCGAGGAACGGGTTTTCTTCCTTGGCGATCGGCCAATACGGCAGCGGTTTGTCGCCACCGACATCCAGCGTACGCACCACCAACGGCCGCCCGGCGAGACCGTCGAGCACGCGTCGATATTCCGCTTCCTGCGTGGCTTCGTCGGGCGCTTGCGAGTGCGCCATGAAAATCAGTTCAGTGCGCAGCAAGCCAATGCCTTCGGCACCCTGCTCAACCGCGCTGATGACGCCAGCGCTTTCGCCGATGTTGGCGAAGACTTCTACTGCATGGCCGTCGGTGGTGTGCGCCGGTTGATGGCGTTGTTCGGCGGCAGCCTTGAGGCGTTGCTCGCGGGTGTCGCGTTCTTCGACGGCGCGTTGCAACGTCGCGGCATCGGCGTCGACATGCAGACGACCGCGTTGACCGTCGAGCAGCAACGGCGTGCCCGGCGCCAGCAACAGCACTGCTGCGCCTGCGCCAACCAGCGCCGGAATGCCCAAGGCACGGGCGACGATTGCGCTGTGTGCGGTAGCGCCGCCGCGCGCGGTGAGAATCCCCGCCACGCGCGCCGGATCAAGCCGCGCGACGTCGGATGGGCCGACCTCGTCCATCACCAGAATGTACGGTTGCTCAGGCTCGCTTGGCGTCTGCACGCCACACAACTGCGCCAGCACCCGACGACCGATGTCACGCAGATCCGCCGCGCGCTCGGCGAGCAACGCGTCCTGCAACGACTCCTGTTGTTTGGCGGCAGCTTCGATCACCGCCATCCATGCCGCTTCGGCGCTTTCGCCCTGCTTGAGGCGCGTGTCGACTTCGTCGGTGAGTTCCGGGTCGTCGAGCATCTCTTGATGGGTGATGAAAATCTCGCGGATCGCTTTGGCTTTGCTGCGTTCGATCAAGCCTTGAATGTCGTTGCGCACGTCGCTGAGCGCTTGCTTGAGACGTTCGCGCTCGACGGCGGCGGACTCGCCACGCAACGGGTATTCGATGGTCTGTTGCACTTGAATATGCGCCGGGCCGATGGCGATGCCGGGCGCGGCGGGAATCGCTTGCAGCAGGCTGCCGGACGCCGGGGCGATCAGCACTTCGGCGATGTCGGCAAAAACTTCGCGCTGCTGACTCACGGCGGGCAGCGGCTCGATTTCTTCACCGAGGCCTTCTTCGATGGCGGCGAGCAGCGCGGGCAAGGCGTCGGCGGCAATACTCGGCTCGGCGATCAGCTCCAGCACCTGACCGCGACGGGCGCCGAGGCTGAGCAGTTTACTAAGGCTTTTCACCGACACGGCGCTGTCCTGACCGTCGACGATGCGCACGCGAATCTCGCCGTCAAAACTTTTCGCCAGTTGCGCCAGAATCTTCGCCGGCCGCGCATGCAAACCGTGGGCATTGGCCAGTGCGATACGGGCGCTCGGCCAGTCAGCCGGCAACTCGCCGCCAAGCACTTCGAGGACTTTGCGGCTGCTGGTGGCGCGGCCCAGTTCATGGCCGCGACCTTCGATCAGCAACGCACACAGGCGCTCGAGCAATGCCTGATGCGCTTCGCCGAGACTGGCGAGACAGAACAGACCACTGAGTGGCTGGCCTAGGTAACGCATCGGTTTATCCGGGGTGACAAACGCCAGGCCCGGACGCTTCACCGTTTGCTCGCTGTGCAGCCACCACAGGCCATCGCCCAGCGGCAGCGCTTCGACTTGCTGCAATACTGCCGCGAAACCGTTGCTCACGCAGTCGGCCTGACGCAGCAGACGCGCGCCACGCCAGACCAGTTCTTCAAAATCGTCTGCGGAAACGCCCAGGCCAATCATCTGCGCATCCAGCGTCAGTTCCTGCGGCGCGCCTTGCAGCAGTTTCAGCAGCGCTTCGGGCGAACTGGCGCGACGCAGAGCCTGGCCCAGATCGGTCTCGCCGAGGGCGCGGGTGAGCAGTTGCAGCAGGCGCAAGTGTTCGTCGGATTTGGCGGCAATACCGATGGCCAGATAAACGATCTGGCCATCGCCCCAATCGACACCCTCGGGGAACTGCATCAGCCGCACGCCGGTGGTAAATACCAGCTCGCGGGTTTCGGGGGTGCCGTGGGGAATGGCAATACCTTGACCGAGAAAGGTCGAGCCCTGGGCCTCACGTGCCTGCAATCCTGCGAGGTATCCGTCGGCAACCAGACCATCGGCCACCAGGTGATTGGCCAGCAACTGCAGGGCAGCGGGTTTATCCACAGCCGATTGGCCCATGGATATCTGCTCTATAGTGAGCTCGAGCATGCGATCTCCTTTTTGGCGTTCGTGGCGCCAGGTATTGTTTTGAATGGGTTGCAGCTTAGGCGCTCTGCGCGATCCTTTTCAGGGGCAATTTTGGCGGTTACACGGCAGAACCGGCCAAAGGCGTCTAAAACGTAGAAAATACGCCTGCTGAAACGTTTAATCTAGATTGATCGGCACGTTACTCGATAATGTCTCATCCTTGAAGTCCAACTTGTCGGATGCGCCCAGGCAATAAGTCGTCTGCCCGAATCGGGTAGGATTGGCGAAAATGTCGTGGCAAGCTCGAAAAAACAAGGAAATCCCGAGTTGAAACTCAGTGATATCGCGCGGTTGGCCGGTGTGTCCGTGACCACCGCCAGCTACGTCATTAACGGCAAAGCCGAACAGCAACGCATCAGCACCGCAACCGTCGAGCGAGTGCGTGCGGTGGTTGATCTGCACGGCTTTACGCCCAATCCACAAGCGGCCGGACTGCGCAGTCGGCATACCCGCACCTTGGGTTTTATCCTGCCGGATCTGGAAAACCCCAGCTACGCGCGAATCGCCAAGCTGCTGGAACAAGGTGCGCGGGCGCGCGGCTATCAGTTGCTGATCGCCAGCTCCGACGATGCGCCGGACAGCGAGCGCAAACTGCTGCAACTGTTTCGCGCGCGGCGTTGTGATGCTCTGATTGTTGCCAGTTGTCTGCCCCCCGGTGATGACAGTTACCTTCAGTTGCAGGCCAAGGGGCTGCCGATCATCGCCATCGACCGGGTCATGGAGCCGGAGCATTTTTGTTCGGTGATCAGCGACGACCGTGAGGCCAGTCTGCACCTGACCCAGAGCCTGCTCGACCCGCAGCTTAAACAGATCGTGCTGCTCGGCGCGCGCCCGGAACTGAGCATCAGCCAGGAACGCGCCGCCGGTTTCAAACAGGCCCTCGTCGATTTCAAAGGCGAAGTGCTGGTCGAGCACGCCGAATCCTTCAGCCGTGACTGCGGCAAGCAATTGATGGAAGAACTCCTGCAACGTCTGGGGCATTTGCCGGACGCGCTGGTAACCACTTCCTACGTGTTGTTGCAGGGGGTGTTCGATGCGCTGCATGACTTCCCGCTCAAGTCGCGGCCGCTGCGCCTCGGCACGTTTGGTGACACGCAGTTGCTCGACTTTCTGCCACTGCCGGTTAACGCCATGGCCCAGCAGCATCAACTGATCGCCGCCAAGGCGCTGGAACTGGCATTGGCTGCCGTCGAGCAGTCGCAATACCAGCCTGGCGTGCAAGCGATTGCGCGGACCTTCAAGCAGCGTATTCACCGGGACTGAACCGTGGAGCTGATCGACAGCCACACTCACCTGGACTTCCCCGACTTCGACGCCGATCGCTCGGCATTGCTGGCCGAAAGCCGCGCCCTCGGGGTGCGGCGGATGGTAGTACTGGGGGTCTATGAAGGTAATTGGCAGCGAGTGTGGGATCTGGTGCAAGGCGACGCCGAGTTGTACGCAGCGTTCGGTTTACATCCGGTGTATCTCGATCAGCATCGCCCGGAAGATTTGCAGCAACTTGGCGATTGGCTGACGCGATTGCGCGGCCATCGACAGTTGTGTGCGGTGGGCGAGATCGGTCTGGATTACTTCATCGAAACGCTGGACCGCGAGATGCAGCAGACGTTGTTCGACGCGCAGTTGCAACTGGCGGCCGACTTCGGTTTGCCGGCGTTGATCCATGTCCGGCGCAGTCACGCGGCAGTGATTGCCACGCTCAAGCGCTTCAAGCTCAAACGCGCGGGGATCATCCACGCATTTGCCGGCAGCCGTGAGGAAGCACGGGAATACATCAAACTCGGTTTCAAACTCGGCCTCGGTGGCGCCCCGACCTGGCCGCAAGCGTTGCGCATGCATCGGGTACTGGCGGATTTACCGCTGGATTCGATTGTGCTGGAAACCGATTCACCGGACATGGCGCCTGCGATGTTTCCCGGTATGCGCAACAGCCCGGCGCACTTGCCTGCGATTTGTGCGGCGCTTGCCAAAATCATGAACATCAGCCCGCAACAATTGGCCGAGGCCAGTACCGCCAACAGCTGCGAAGTGTTTGGCTGGTAATACAAATCCCTAGAGGGGATTTGCGTATGCCCTACACGCGGAAGGCGCTGATCAGCTGTTTGAGTTCCACTACTTGTGCCGACAATGCACGACTGGCGTCTTCGGTCTGGTGCGCGCCCTGCGCCGTGCGCTCGCCCGCGCGGTTGATCTCGACGATGTTCTGATCGATGTCGTGAGCCACCGCAGTTTGCTGCTCCACCGCAGCGGCAATCTGCTGGTTCTGATCGACGATCATTCCTACGGCGCCAAGGATATTTTCCAGCGCCTGCTGGACCTTTTCCGACTGCCCAACCGTGCCATTGGCCATTTGATGGCTGACACCCATGGCCTTCACTGCCGCACCCACGCCGCCGTGCAGTTTGGCGATCATCTGTTCGATTTCTTCGGTCGATTGCTGGGTACGTTTGGCCAGGGTGCGCACTTCGTCCGCCACCACCGCAAAACCGCGTCCCTGCTCACCCGCGCGCGCCGCTTCAATCGCCGCGTTGAGCGCCAGCAGGTTGGTTTGCTCGGCGATACTCTTGATCACTTCAAGCACGCGGCTGATCGCCTGGCTGTCACTGGCCAACTGGTTGATCACCAGCACTGACTGATCGATCTCGCTGGCCAGTGCAGCGATGCTGCCCTGCTGCGACTCCACCAGACCACGACCGCTAATGGTCTCGTCATTCACGCTGTGGGCGCTGCTCACCGCCGCTGCGGCACTGCGCGCGACCTCAAGTGAGGTTGCCGACATCTGGTTCATCGCCGTGGCCACTTGCTCAATCTGCGAGCGTTGCCCGGCCACGGCCAGATTGCTTTGCGCCGAAACGCTTTCCACTTGCCCGGCCTGTCTTTCAACTTCGCCAACGGTTTGCCCTACCCGTTCGATCAAGTCGTGAATCTTCTTCACCGTGCCGTTGAACACTTCGCCCAGCTCGCCCAGTTCATCGCGGCTGCTGGCCTTGAAGTTGACGGTCATGTCGCCAGCCGCAACCTTGTCCATCATCGCGCCGAGACGTTTGAGTGTGGTGCGGGTCGACGCGTAAAAGCCGCCATACAGATAGAAAATCAGCACGAACACCACCGACAGCGCCACAGCCTGCAAGACCATGTGCGTGCGGTTTTGCGCCAGGCGTTGCTGCAATTGGGTGTCGAGGAATTTCAGGGTGGCTTCGTTGAGCTGGTAGGTCTTGTCGATGAGCGCGGTGGTCTGGTCGTAAAACGCCTGCCACGGTGCATCGAGGGTGTCGGCCATCACCACTTGTTCTTCGAACAATTCACTCGCCTGTTTCAGCGAGGCCTTGCTGCTGTCGGCCTGAGCGCTGAGGGTTTCGTGCGCGGCTTTACTGGAGCCGAGGGCGTCCTGCAATTTCAAGGCGTATTCGGCCTGGAGTTTTTCGATCTGCACCAGTAACTCGTCAAACCGGGTGCTCGACGAACTGTTGAGGAAGCCCTGCCCTAACGAATACGAACCCATGGCCCGGCCTTCGCCGAGGGTTTGCGTCACGGTGGGCGTGATCAGGGTGACCAGTTCGCTGAGCTGACGGATGTCGCCCTGATTGTCGCGACTCAGACCGGCCTGACTGGTGATGATCTGGCTGAAAATCTGCGCACTGGCCAACAGTTTGCCGATCAACGCACTTTTGCTTTGCAGGGAGTTTTCCGCTTGCTGGGTCTTGAAGGCAGCAATCATTTCATCGCGTTTGCCGTCGAACACCTTGATCTGCTCGGGATCGTCGGTCATTGCCGCCAGGCCTTGCAGACGAGCCAGAACGGCTTGTTCGAGGCTGGTGATCTGCGATTCAACATTGCCCGCCTTGCCGGACTGGCCGAGGGTGACGTCGATCTGCACCAGATTGTTGAGGGTTTCCAGATCGCGGCGCAGGGTCAGACTGCTGCCGAGCAGATCAAGGCTTTGCAGCTCGACCCGGGTGCCCTGAAATTCACGATAGGAATCGCGCACCAGATAGAAATTGGTCACCAGCATCGGCACCAGAAACAGCACGCTGATCAGGCTGAACTTCATGCCGAAGCTCAGACGGTTCATCAGCGAGACGGCGGGATAGAGCAAGCTCTTCACTGGAAGTCTCCCTTGGTTTTTCTTGTTTTTATTGGCAGGCGCGCGGGGACAGCAGATAGCCACTATCGGGCGCCATCTCTGTATAGCTCAAATCGAAGGGAGGTTTTGTAACTTAAGGTTAACGACTACCGGAACTGTTCACTGATCGTGGGCTATGACTGTGGCGAGGGGATTTATCCCCGTTCGGCTGCGCAGCGGCCGTGAATCAGCCGCTGCGGTGTATCAGACAGTCCGCACTGTCTGGGTTCACGACTGCTGCGCAGCCGAACGGGGATAAATCCCCTCGCCACAAAGGTGTTCACTTAGTGAATCAAGACGATCCACAAGGCAAACCCGGCATACCACAGCACCGCCGCACGCAGCAGCAGTTCCCACAGGCAATCAAGGGTGTTGATGCCTTCCGGCCCTACCACAGGAGGCGGGATCTCCCCCGCTGCCAATCCGACCTTGTTGATCAGGTGCGCAGCGCTGATGTTCCAGTTCAGCAATTCGTGCAGCATTACCCGGCTGACCGCAACGAAGTTGCCAACCAGGGCAAAACTCGCCGCCAACAGGCGCACCGGTACCCAGTCGAAGGCATGGCGCAGTTGCGCGGCACGTTCGACCAGCGCCGGGTTCTGCCCGTGCTCTTGCGCCAGCGCCAACAAGCGATAAGCCAGTGCCGCCACCGGGCCGAGCAGGAAATACCAGAAGATCACGGCAAAGAAGCTTTGATAAGCCTGCCACAACAAATGCTCCTGCACCCGATCGAGCAATTGCTCGCCGCTGTCGGCGCAGATATTCAGATCGCGCTTGGCCACATGCGCCGCTGCTTGCAGATCCTCACGACGCCAGGCATCACGAAACGGCCCAAGTCCGCCGAGCAAGTCGCCGCGCCCCAGACTGTAAATCACCACCAGCAAATGCACCGGCAGGGCCAGCAAGCCGTACGCCACCGGCTCCAGCACCACCAGCAACAGGGCCAGCAAAGCCACCGGCAGCAGCACCAGAATCGTCAGTACCAGCCATGGCTGTTTGGCCAGTCGCTCGCTGGTTTCGAGTTTGTTCAGTTCGCGAATCCATCCGCCATCGCGCTGAACCCGATGGCGCAGGGCCGAGAATTTCTCGATCCACAGCGCCAGCAGTAACACCAGAAAACTCATTGTCCTTCCTCTTGTGCCAGGGCCGCGCGGTAACGCGCCCAGTCGAATGCCGGGCCAGGATCAGTCTTACGCCCGGGTGCAATGTCGCTGTGCCCGCAAATACGGGCGCCGGTGATAGCCGGAAATGCTGCCTGCAACTGGCGGGTCAGCGCCGTCAACGCCTGATACTGCGCATCGGTGAACGGCAGATCATCGGTGCCTTCGAGCTCAATGCCCACGGAAAAATCGTTACAGGTTTCGCGCCCTTCAAAAATCGACACGCCTGCATGCCACGCCCGCTCAAGACAGGAGACAAACTGGGTGACCTTGCCGTCACGTTCGATCAGAAAATGTGCCGAGACCCGTAGGTCGGCAATCCCTGCAAAGTAGGGATGTTCGGTGACATCCAGACGATTCTGGAAAAATTCCTGCACCTTGCCGGTCGCGAACTGCGCCGGTGGCAGGCTGATGTTGTGGATAACCAACAGGGATATTTCGCCCGCAGGGCGTTCATTGAAGTTGGGCGATGGGCAGGCCTGCACCCCGTGACACCACCCGCTAGCGGGATCCAACTGCATACCGATTCCTTCAACGCCGACTGTGTTGGCGCCCAGTATGCCGTGATCGACCCCCGGCGCGCGATCACTTGGCGCGATTGAGTCGCCGTAGATTGCCCAACACCGACTCCAGCGCCCGGTCGAACAACAAGGTGTCGTCCAGCGCACGCACCGCACCACGCTGGAACTCAAGGGCCAGGCCGATGCGGCTGCGCTCCAGCACTTTCATGCCGGTACGGTCGACAAACACGTACTTGCCGGTCGCTTCGATGATTGCTGCAAGCTTACAGCGCAGGGTGTTTTCTTCGTCTTCCTGAAACGCAACCCAACTGCCCAAGCGCAATTGATCAACCTGTTGCTGGCCGGCATCGTTGTGTGACAAACGCGCCGACGCTAGCGACATCGCGCCCTCGTCAGCGGTTTGCAACACGATTTGCTGCGACACTTCAATCAATGCCGTTAGTTCGACTGGATCTGCATCAGTTGGAGCTTCAAGCACGCGCACATGCAGCGTTTCCAGCTCAGAGAAAAATTCGCTGGTGGCAAACGGATCAAATGCCGAACGGGTCAGGCCCTCGCGCAACGACTTCAGCAACCCCGGCACTAGCGCCAGCAGGCGCATGCCAGCGTCAGCATCATCGTGACGCTGCACGCTCCAGATCAGTTGCTCCAAGGTCTGCACATCAGCCTGCCATTGGGCGGACTGATCGCCATGTTTGAGGCAAGCCAGCAGTAATACTTTGCTCCAGGCATCCTGCACGAAGGTCACCACCGACGGCGGCAAGGCTTTGCCCAACAGCGCCTGGTTCAACGCATGCTCGACTCGTCGCCGCGCAAGCTCGGTTTTCGCCCGCCCCTCTTCGGCATCGCGCAGACGCTGCTCAAGTAATTCGCTGCGCCGACGTTCGTCACTGGTGAAAGCAAGGAAGTCAGCCAGCAGTTCAGAAAATATCGCCGGGTCATCGACAAAATCGGTCAGCAGGCGCTGCACCACCTGTTCGATACGCAGATACAGGCTGTCGCGTGCCTGACCGTCGCAATCGCCCCAGCCCATGGCCGCATGGGCGATTTCATTGAGCAGACGCCGCGCCGGGTGGCTGCTGCGGCTGAAGAAACTCTTGTCGAGCACGGCGACCTTGAGCATCGGAATCTGCAAGCGTGCGATCAAGGTCTTGAGCGAGTCCGGCACATTGCGGTCTTCGAGGATGCAGTCAAAGATCATGGTAATCAGATTGATCACGTCCTCGTCAGCGCCGACGATTATCCGTGACTTGCCACTTCTGACGCTGACACGTGTCAGCAGCTGCTCGAGCTGGTTACGCAGGTCGAAGTCGTCCTGGGCCGCCAACGCCGGCACATATTGTTGCAAGTGCGAGAGCAGGCGCAGCAGGTCACGCGTGCTGATCGGCTGGGCGGCGGCGCTCGGTTCGAGGGTCGGCGCAACACTGCCGCGCACATGCAGCAGCAACTCCTGCAACGCGGCGAAGACTTCCTGGACATCTTCGTCCGCCGGTACAGGCTCAGCGCTTTCTTCGCGAACGATGCTGGCCGCCGCACGATCTATCGCGCGGCGCGCCGGTGCCGGTTTCAGCTCGGGCAACACGCCGGTGGCGCTGAGCAACTGATTGGCTTCGGCATACAGCTGTTCGGTGTCGGCCAGCACATAGCGCTCGAACAGCTTGAGCAGGATCAGCTTGACCTTGATCTCCACGCCCAGGTTGCGCCCGGCCTGCAAGAAGAACTCACAGAGCAGCGCCGGGCCGAGCGGATTGTGTTGATCGGCAAAGGAATTACCCAGCAATGCGTTGAGGCGAGCGGTCAGTTGACCAAGGGCGAAGCCATCACGCTTGAGCACGCGGCCGACCATAGTCTCCACGGCGACGCTGCGTTCCATGTCGTCGGTGCGCGGTGCGCAGTCTTCGAACAGCAACGGGCGCGGCAGCGTGATATGCGCGGGTTCGTATTGAGTGAGGCCGACAAAGGCTTCGAAGAACTGCTCGAGAAAGCCGCGCTCGATGTTTTTGCGTTTGAGGCGCAAGTCGCGCATCGCTTCAAAAAAGATGTTCTGCTCGACGTCGTTGCGCGCCCGGTCGGCCATTTCGAACAGGGTATCGTCGGCGTTATCGAACAGCTCCTGCAACCCGTGGCGCAGTTGCTGGGCAGCCTTGTCGCGAACCTGAAGCAGAATCACAGGCAGGCGGGCGAGCGGCGAGTGATTCGCCTGATCGGTAGACGCCTTGTGCAAAGGCACTACTTTCCCGTCGTTGTGCATCCAAGCCTCCTGAAACGGTGATTCTTTGGGTGAGTCAGGACACCGCCCTGTGGGAGCGAGCTTGCTCGCGAAGGCGATCTGTCGATGACATCGCTGGTGAATGACACCCCGCAATCGCGATCAAGCTCGCTCCCACAGGGTTCAGTAACTCAGCCAAAAAAGACGTCAAGCCTATGACGTCAAATACAAGGCGGATTATCTTGCAAAAGATGTCCCCGGCGCTATAGGCGTCAGGGTTTCCCCTATGCCCGCCCGGTCACCCTCAACTGACCACGCCAAACCGGGTTTACTCAAAGAAATCGACCAGATGCAGTCAGGCACGCGAGTTCTCGCCTTGGGTTGGCTCGTGCCATGCCCCTATAATCGAATCACTTTGTTTGTGGAGCCCGTTATGCCGAATCTACGTCTCGCCGATTTGACCGCCGAAATCGAAGCCAACGTGCGCCGTGCGTTGCTCGAAGACATCGGCAGCGGCGACATCACCGCGCAACTGATCCCGGCCGAACGTCTGGCCAAAGCCACCATCATCACTCGCGACGAGGCTGTTATCTGCGGCACGGCGTGGGTCGATGCGGTGTTTCGCCAGCTCGATCCACGGGTGGCGGTGCATTGGCAGGTAATCGATGGCGAGCGGGTGAAACCCAATCAGCCGCTGTTTCATCTGGAGGGCCCGGCCCGTTCGTTGCTGACCGGTGAGCGCAGTGCCTTGAACTTCCTGCAATTGCTTTCCGGCGTGGCAACCCGCGCGCAGTATTTGGCAGACTTCGTGGGCGAGACTCAGGTCAAGCTGCTCGACACCCGCAAAACCCTGCCGGGCCTGCGTCTGGCGCAGAAATATGCCGTGACCTGCGGCGGTTGCCACAACCATCGTATCGGCCTGTACGACGCGTTCCTGATCAAGGAAAACCACATCGCTGCCAGCGGTGGCATCGCCCAAGCCATTGCCGCCGCGCACAAGATAGCACCGGGCAAACCGGTGGAGATTGAAGTGGAAAGTCTGCAAGAGCTGAAGGAAGCGCTGGAGGCCGGCGCCGACATCATCATGCTCGACGAACTGAGCCTGGACGACATGCGTGAAGCCGTGCGCCTGAACGGCGGCAAGGCAAAACTGGAGGCCAGCGGCGGCATCAACGAAAACACGCTGTTGCCAATCGCCGAGACCGGGGTGGATTACATCTCGATTGGCGCGATGACCAAGGATGTGAAGGCGGTTGACCTGTCGATGCGTCTCAGCCTCTGAAGACCGCACGCAATAAAAACGCCAGCCCGATTGAGGCTGGCGTTTTTGCTTCAAACCACCAGATTGTTCATCTCGCAGTATTCGTCCCACTCGACGCCGAGCACTTCAGCCGCCTCTTTGTGCAGAACAAGGCGCTGGGCCTCGAACTCCTCCGGCGTGCTCGTGTACTTGAGCGTCAGTTCCCATGGCTGCAAACCCTGGGCTTCAGCTTCGTCTTCGAATGCCCACTGGATCTGATCTTTCTGATCATCGGGACTCAAGTCCTTGATCTCTTCCTTCAGATCGGGCACGTCCAGAAGGTATTTTTCCAGCGCTTGTTCGTGGCGTTGCTCTTGAGTTAATTCGGTCATGTCGTTCTCGTTGATCATAGGAATGGAAGATGGATCTGGATCATCAAGGATCTCTCTGACGCGGATTGTCCGGCCTTCGGAACCATTCGGGATCATCTGAAAACTGCAGGCGATGCTCATGCAGGCACCGAATATAGGACGTTTGCGTGATGAATTACACGGCTCTTTACATCTCTCACACAAAAAGTTGACCTGCGGAACATAAATGCCGATTTCCAGTCATAGCGATGTGCCACTTCGGCACTCATCCGCTGTTCACAAGGAAAACCAGTGATGCGCAGCTTTTTGAAAATGTCCCCTGTTGTGTCCACGACGGCTCTGATCGTCGCTCTGGCTTTGCCGGCAAGCGCAATGGCTGTCGAGTTGAGCAACAGCAGCCCGTCCTACGGCGACAAGGTTTCTCTGATTCACAACGATTACGGCAAAGAAGTCGTCATCCGAAGTGACATCAGCATCGATGAACTGAAAAAGATGCGTGACACCGTTAGCGATCAATCGCGCCAGATCGAAGAACTCAAGCGCAGCAGCGGCTCCAACTCGAGTTCGAGCGGCAAGGAAGTCGACGAATTGAAGAACAAGGTCAAAGAGCAGGATCGTGAGTTGGACACACTCGGCCGCCAGGTTGAAGAACTCAAGCGCAACAGTGGCTCAAGCTCCAATTCGAGCAGCAGTGAGATATCGAACCTGAAGCAGAAAATCAACGATCAGGACCGAGCAATGGACCAGCTCAAACGTACCGTCGAGGATCTTAGCCGCAAGGTGAAATAAGGAGGATCGTGCCCGAGACAGGAATCGAACCTGCGACCTTCGCGTTACGAGTGCGCTGCTCTACCGGCTGAGCTACACGGGCGGTGGGGTAAAACTAGCACCGGTTTTCACAAACGCAAAGTTCGCAGCGCCTACACCGCTCACTGTCGGAGCCACGGCAGCCCGCGATCTTTTAACGTTTGCTACAGGCAAAAAAATGCCCCGCCGTTTTCACGGCGGGGCATTTTTATTGCGCTAACGCCTTGGGGTAATTAAACGCCCGAAGCCTTGGCTGCTGCCACGTCTTTGATGGACAGTTTGATACGGCCGCGGTTGTCCACGTCCAGTACCAGCACTTCCACTTCCTGGCCTTCTTTCAGGATGTCGGTCACTTTCTCAACGCGAGCGTCGCTCAGCATCGAGATGTGAACCAGACCGTCCTTGCCCGGCAGGATGTTGACGAATGCGCCGAAGTCGACGATGCGCTCAACCTTGCCGACGTAGATCTTGCCGATCTCGGCTTCAGCGGTGATGCCCAGAACGCGCTGACGTGCAGCTTCAGCAGCTTCCTTGGTTTCGCCGAAGATCTTGATCGAACCGTCGTCTTCGATGTCGATCGAAGCCTTGGTTTCTTCGCAGATCGCACGGATGGTCGCGCCACCTTTACCGATAACATCACGGATTTTGTCGGTGTCGATTTTCATCGCAATCATGGTCGGAGCATTTTCCGACAGCTCGGTACGCGACTGACCAATGATCTGGTTCATCTGACCGATAAT
>NZ_JBIWAL010000044.1:0-47634 GCF_044760045.1 Pseudomonas sp. NPDC098747
GTGAGGAAGAACAGAATAAAGAAATGCTTGAAATCACCGCGGAACAATGCCGGGAAGAAACCGAAAAAGAATGTGGTCCATGAGAAACCCACTGGTACTTCCTTGAACTGCCCGGTGCCTTCATTCTTCAATTTAATGGTACTCATACATCTTTCCTTTTTTCATGCGCATGAAAGCCGGCCACGTGCCGGCGCGTGTTTATGCTTCAGCGCACGAATTGAGGGAAATCAAAAATGATATTTGAGAGCTGCCGAGTCGAATTTCGGATACCAATTTTGATACCAATCGACGTAGTTTTGCGTGAGCTGATGTTGTCTAAGGTTGCCTCAACCCCCTTGTTTCATAGGGGCACCCCCAACATGAAACAGCTATTCATACTGCATCGTGATGTTAGCTGTAGAGATCAAGAGTTATTCCTGCGAAGCATTCTGAGTAGCGAGGGTGCGGCTAGAGCGCTTGGCCCGAGTCAAAGTGCGCTGAAGCGGGGAGTTCCCGGCATCAACCAAGGGGGGCGCGTAAAGTTTGGCGGCGATTGTACTGGTCTGGCTCTTTAAACGATAGGGCGAAGACACCGCGAGTGCCGATTGGCGCAATCACGGGACAGTTTTTCACAGATGAAGGTTCACTATCGGTTACAAAGTGTGGCTAAAATGCCATCCATTCACCCACCGCCCTACAGCGGCGCGGACTCAAGGACGTGCCTTTTTTACTCAGACCACTGCATAAGACGCTGGGCCTCGGGCCGACAGGCGCGCAGTTTGTTCACTTCTGACGTGTGACGAATTCCGTGAAACTCATCATTGCTGCTATTTATGTCATTTCCATTGCATACGTTCACTTGCGTGGCCGTGTGCGTCACAAACTGGGTCGGCAACTGAGCGACCATTCGACGTTTCTGGCGCCGATCAACTGCTTTCTCTACCTGTTCTCGAAAAAGCCGAACAAACCTTACCTTGATCCGACTGAATTTCCCGACCTGAGCCCGTTGCAGGCGCACTGGGAAGAAATCCGCGAAGAAGGCCAGAATCTGCTTCGCGCGGGGGAAATCAAGCGCTCGAACCAATACGACGATGTCGGTTTCAACTCCTTCTTCAAAAGCGGCTGGAAGCGTTTCTACCTCAAGTGGTACGGCGAGAGCCATCCGTCGGCCATGAAGTTGTGCCCACGCACCACGGAACTGGTGCAGAGCATCGGCTCGATCAAGGCAGCGATGTTCGCCGAGCTGCCGCCAGGTTCGAAACTGGTGCGCCATCGCGACCCGTACGCCGGCTCCTATCGCTACCACTTGGGCCTGGACACCCCTAACGACGCGGGTTGCTACATCAACGTCGACGGTGAGAATTATCACTGGCGCGACGGCGAAGCGGTGATGTTCGATGAAACCTTCATCCATTACGCGGAAAACACCACCGACAAGAACCGGATCATCCTGTTCTGTGACATTGAGCGACCGCTTAAGTATCGCTGGGCTTCAGCGCTCAATCGCTGGTTCAGCCGTACGGTAATGTCTGCCGCCGGTGCGCCCAACGATGCGGGCGACCGTACCGGTGGGATCAACCGTTTGTTTACCAAAATCTACAAGGTTCGGTTACGTGGCAAAGAGCTGAAAAAGCGTAATCGTGCTCGGTACTACATGGAAAAGTGGGCGATCTTTGGTGGTTTACTGGCGGTCTTCATTCTGATCTGAACATTGTAGTGCCTGGGCTGACGCCTTCGCTGGCAAGCCAGCTCCCACAATGGTTGGTGTGATACCCTAATCAGATTCACACCGTCAAACCCTGTGGCAGCTAGCTTGCTAGCGATGACTCTCTCAAAAGCGACCTGTCAGTTAGCTGACAATCCTTCAGTTGTCATGCCCCGGACGCTTTTTTGGTCTTCTTCGCCGGCGCTGCTTTCGCGGCCGCTTTGGCCTTAGGCTTGGCCGGCGCCTTGCCACCCAGGCTGCGTTTAAGCAGTTCGGTCAGGTCGATAACATCGGCCGTTTTGCGCTGTTCCTCGCCGCCCACCGTTTCGACATCCTCGATCTTGCCTTCGTGGGCTTTTTTCTCCACCAGCGCCATGATCTTGTCTTCGAATTCGTCGTTGTAATCCTCGGGTTTCCAGTCCCCGCTCATGTCTTCGACCAGTCGTTTGGCCATGTCCAGTTCACCCTTGGCCAACTGCGGCTGGGTGACTTCGCTGCCCAGTTCCAACTGATCGAGGCCGCGTACTTCCTGTGGCCAGCGCAATTTCACCAGCACCAGTGCCGATTCGAGCGGCATCAACGCCGCCAGATACTGGCGCGTATGCAAGACCACGCGGGCGAGGGCAACCTTGTTGGTTTTGCTCAATGTTTCACGTAGCAGCGCGTAAACCTTGCCACCGCGCTTGTCCGGCGCCAGGTAATAGGGCGTATCGATGTTCTGCAACGGAATCTGATCCGCGTCGACGAAGGAAAAGATGTCGATGGTCTGGGTCGAAACCGGGTGCGCCGAGCGGATTTCCTCTTCGCTGAGCACCACATATCGGCCCTTTTCATAGGCCACACCTTTGACGATGTTCTCCTTGGTGACTTCCTTGCCGGTCACCTTGTTGACGCGCTTGTAGCCCACCGGGTCCATGCTGCGACTGTCGAGCCAGTCGAAGTCCACGCCTTGGGACGAGGTCGCTGAAACCAGCGCGACAGGGATATGAACCAGTCCGAAACTGATCGCGCCTTTCCAGATTGCCCGAGCCATGGTGAGTCCTCCGAGTGATGATCAGGTGACCTGAGGCCCGTCTCGAAAGTTTCCAGAAAATGCGCGGTTTCAGTTCTGCTCGGTCAAGTCGTGTTACATGTTGTTTAAGGCTTGTGGGTTAACAAATCCGAACCCTGAGCGTAGCGTGGACTCAGACGTTCTATTCACCGGACAGAGAGGCGCCATACCATGAACCGAATCCTGCTTGGCGTCGCCATCCTCATGCTCAGTGGCGGTCTGGTTCATGCAGACCGCGCGGCGCCTCCTTCTGCGCTACTGCTGGCGCAAAGCCCGACCGGCAACAGCAATAACCCCTATAACAGCCCGATTCGCCGGGCCAACCCCAACAGCATGCAGGGCACCCAACCCAGTGCGCCGCCCATCCGCGGGCCGAACACCGTTCCCACGCCGCGCCCGCCAACCCTCGATAACCGGGGCATTGGCAATGGCCAGCCGATTCGTTCGGTGCCGAGCAAGCCGCCCACCTTCATTCCCAATCCACCTTCGCGAAGCACCGGCACTCAACGTTGAACCGCAGATCAGACGGTCTGTCAGTCTTTGAAACGACAAAAGGAATCGTGCATGTTGCGTAAAACCCTCCTGGCCAGCCTGTGCGCCGGCGCTCTGATCAGTGCTCCGGTGTTCGCCGCCGCCCCCAAAGAGTTGCAAAGTGAGCAAGGCACACTCGAAGTCACCACAATTGCCCAAGGGCTTGAGCATCCGTGGGCGCTTGCCTTTTTACCGGATCGCCAAGGCATGCTGGTGACCGAACGGCCGGGGAATCTGCGGTTGGTCGGTGCGGACGGCAAGCTATCGGCCCCCATTAGCGGAGTGCCGAAAGTCTGGGCCAAAGGGCAGGGCGGTTTGCTGGACGTCGTGTTGGCACCGGACTTTAAACAGGACCGACTGGTTTACCTGTCCTACGCTGAAGGTGGCGGTGCGGGAGACAAGGCCGGTACGGCGGTGGGGCGCGGTTACCTGTCGGATGACTTGAAGACGCTGAAGGATTTCAAAGTGATCTTCCGTCAGGAACCAAAACTCTCCAGCGGCAACCATTTCGGTTCACGGCTGGTGTTTGATCGCGATGGTTATCTGTTCATCACCCTGGGTGAAAACAACGACCGGCCGACCGCGCAGGATCTCGACAAGCTGCAAGGCAAGATCGTACGGATCTACCCCGACGGCAAAGTACCGGACGACAACCCTTTCGTTGGGCAATCAGGCGTGCGCCCGGAAATATGGGCTTACGGCATCCGCAACCCACAGGGTGCAACGCTCAACCCGTGGAACGGCATAATCTGGGAAAACGAACACGGCCCGCGCGGTGGTGATGAGGTGAATATCATCGAGCGCGGGAAAAATTACGGCTGGCCGCTGGCGACCCATGGCATCAATTATTCGCTGCTGCCGATCCCCGAAGCGCAGGGCAAAAGTGTTGAAGGGGGCGTCGATCCCCGCCATGTGTGGGAGCAATCACCGGGCGTAACGGGGATGGCGTTCTACGATAACGACCGCTTCAAACCATGGCAACACAACCTGTTTATCGGTGCGCTGGTGACCCAGGAGTTGATCCGCTTGCAGTTCGATGGCGACAAGGTCGTGCATGAGGAGCGCTTGCTGGGTGAGCTTAAGCAGCGCATTCGCGACGTGCGGCAGGGACCGGATGGGTATTTGTATGTGCTGACGGATGAGGAGAAGGGTTCGCTCTATAAGATTGGCTTGAAGTAACTTCAATTCAGGCAATTGGAAACCTGTGGTGAGGGGATTTATCCCCGATGGGCTGCGCAGCAGTCCTCGCTTTTGAATCAAAAGCCGGGTCCGCTTCGCAGCCCATCGGGGATAAATCCCCTCACCACAAACGCCTTTGTGATTCATCAATCCCTGGCGTAAACCACCACCACTGCCCGCAGCTTCCCCCGACCAAACCGACACATTTTCTCGAACTCACCATGGCTCACCGGCACATGCTGGCAGTCCATGGGCTGGCGATGCTGGCTGTGATCGACGTCGGGGTCATGCAGATAAACAAAATCCTCATCGCAATCGGTCACCACGACCCAATGTGGCGATTTGGATCGAGTCAGTCGATAGCTGCTGATCAGCACCAACGGCTGTCCTCCGGCCTCCAATAAACGCGGCAATTCCAGCGCAGCCCCGATCACCCGCTCGACGTCGGTCTGCGCCAACTGCGCGGTGAACTCTTCATGGACCAGGCGCATGACGTCTTTTTTATGCTCATCGCGAACTCCATCGAGGAACAGTGGCCCGGCGAGGCTCAACTCCAGGCGCACGCGAAACCCCCGTCGCCACGCCGCAAGCGCCAAGCCCTGAGGGCTGCAACCACCGTGCCCCGACGTCATGAAAACGGTGGTCGCCTCGCGCCAGATCTGCAGTTCCTCACGGCGCTCCAACAAGCGTTCTGACTGCAGCGCCCCCATGGCCATCAACAGGCACGCCGGGCCACAGGTGAAATCGGTGGTTTGCCCGTACCAAGGCACTTTTATGCTGCGCGAGTCTCGATGCTGGAGAATGCGTTTCTCCAGGCGCAACGCGTCGGCATGGTCTTCGTAGTAATCGTGAATCAGCGCAAAACGCCGGTAGCCGTTGCGTTCATACAGGGCAATGGCGGTGGGGTTGTCGGTGCGTACTTCCAGGCGCAGGTACGCGCAATCATGTTCCAGTGCGCAAGTCTCGATCCGTTGCAGCAGTTGCTTGCCCAATCCGCTACCGCGCGCCTCGGCGGCAATCGCGATGGAATACAGTCGCGCCAGTGACGTGCCGCGATGAAACAACGCCAGTGCGTAACCGCGTAATTGGCCGTCGAGGTCGGCCACCAGCAGTTGTGCGTGGGCGCGGGTAATCATCCAGTGAAAACTGCGACGGCTGAGCCCGTCGTTGGTGAAACATTGCATTTCCAATGCCAGCAACGCCGGCAGATCTTCAACTACCGCCAAACGAAAAACAGTACTCATATGACCACCGTAAAAGTTGCGTAACGAAACGAGACTTTCGAAAAACTTCGTGCTTAATAGAAAAGGTCTTGTTCTCCAACGGATCAATCTCTATGTCAGCGGTACAGGGTCATTGGCGCGAAGTATCCGAGCAAAGTTTGCCGGCGGCAACTTATTTAAATTCAGCGGCTGGTACTTCCAGTCGAGTGTTGATCATTGTCGAGCGCAAGGAAGACTGGGCTTCATACTTCCCCAGCGAGGACATCATCACCGCGCAGGAATACCTCGAGCAAACCCGTGACAGCGAGCAGGGCAAACGCGTGCAGGTGATCAATCTGTGCCGCAGCTACAAGTACCTGGGCCATGGCTATTACTGCTCGCTGCTGGCCGAAGCCCGTGGGCACAAGGTGATCCCTTCGGTTCGCACGATCAGCGAGCTGACCAAAAAATCACTCTACGGCCTGGCGCTCGACGACCTCGATAAAACCCTGGAAAAAGCCCTCAGTCATCATCTTTACAGCGACACCGAAGGATTTACCCTGACGCTGTACTTTGGCAAAACGCATATCGAGCCGCTGCAGGACTTGGCTCGACAATTGTTTGAAGTGTTTCCCTGTCCGATTCTGTTAGTTGAGTTTCGTCGAACTAACGGCTGGCACATCGAGGGCATAAAGTCTGGCACTTTGCATAAGTTGCGCGACGATCAGGAAGATCAGTTCGCCAATGCGCTTGATGGCTTCAGCCGTAAAGTCTGGCGGGTGCCGCGCTCCAAACAAGTGGCGCGCTACGACCTGGCGATCTTGCACGATCCGCAAGAAGCGTTGCCGCCGTCCAACAGCAAGGCCTTGGCTAACTTCGTTCGGGTCGGCAAGACCATGGGCATCGACGTCGAACTGATCGAGCGCAAGGACTACGCGCGATTGGCCGAGTACGACGGCTTGTTGATTCGCGAAACCACCAGCGTTGACAACCACACTTACCGTTTCGCCAAGAAGGCCGAAAGCGAGGGGCTGGTGGTGATGGACGATCCGGCCTCGATTCTGCGCTGCACCAACAAGGTCTACCTTACCGACCTGCTCAACAGCCATCAACTGGGCATGCCGGCGACGGAGATTCTGTATAAGGAGCGACCCGAAGATTTCGAGCGGGTAGGGGAACGGCTTGGTTTTCCGTTGGTGTTGAAGATTCCCGACGGCTGTTTCTCGCGGGGTGTGATCAAGGTCGAAAGCCAGCAGGCGCTGCTCGAAGCCACGGCTGAACTGTTCGAACATTCGGTGCTGTTGCTGGCCCAGGAGTTTTTCTACACCGAGTACGACTGGCGCATTGGCGTGCTCAACCGCAAACCGATCTTCGCGTGTCAGTACTTCATGTCCAAGGGCCACTGGCAGATCTACAACCACAAAGCCAAGGGCCAGGACGTCAACGGCGAATGCCGGACAATGGCGATCCACGAGGCTCCCCGCGCAGTGGTGGAACTGGCGGTGAAGACGGCCAACCTGATCGGCGACGGCCTCTATGGCGTGGACCTGAAACAGGCTGGCGACAAGGTGGTGGTGATCGAAGTCAACGACAACCCGAACCTGGACGCCGGTACCGAAGACGCTTATTTGCAGGACGATCTGTATTCACTGGTACTGGAAGAGTTCGTGCGGCGGCTGGAACTCAAGCGTCGCGGTCAGGCCTGGTGAGGCGCCGATGATCAACAGTTTTGCATTGAGCCACGGCGCCTTGCAGCGGGTCGAACGACTGGACGCCGAGGTGATGCTGTTTAGCGATCCTGACGCCGCCGAGCGCGACCTGCTGCACAGTCATTTCAAAGTCGATCCACACGCACTGGCCTCGGCACTGGACCCGGACGAAGTGTCGCGCATCGAATTTCACCCCGATCATCTGTTCCTGATCTGGAAGCGCCCGGAAAACTATTCCGGCGGCGGCAGTCTGGCGTTCGAGGTGTCTTCGTGCGGTTTGCTGTTCTCGCCCGGGCAATTGCTGGTGATCGCCACCGACGACACGCCGTTACACGGCCTCGGCACTCGCCAGCCGTTGAACACCCCACTGGATGTGCTGCTCGACCTGCTGTTCAACAACATTCATCACTACCTCGGGCACTTGAAGGTGATCAAACTGGTCGCCCGCGAGTTGCAGCACAAATTCAACGCCTCGATGCAGAACCAGCATCTGGTGCAGATGTTTAACCTCAGTGAAAGCCTGATTTATTACATCAACGCCCTGCACAGCAACGGCGCGGTGCTGACGCGGCTGCGCAACCATGCCGAAAAACTGCATTTCAACAGCGAAGCGATCGGCCTGATCGACGACCTGATCATCGAAAACAACCAGTGCTACAAACAGGCGGAGATTTACTCCACGGTATTCTCCGGGCTGATCGACGCGCGCGGCAACTTGATGAACAACAGCATGAACAACCTGTTGCGCAAACTGACGTTGATCAACGTGGTGTTTCTGCCGTTGAACCTGATTGCGAGCATTGGCGGGATGTCGGAATTCAGCATGATGACGGCGGGGACACCGTGGTGGGTGTCGTATCCGCTGTTTCTGGCGGCAATGTTGTTGGGGGCGGGGGGGATGTTGTTTGGGCTACGGCGTTTGGCCAAATAATCGTCGTTGATTGATCGGACGCCTTCGCGAGCAAGCTCGCTCCCACAGGGGAACGCATTTCAAAATGTATGAGCAGGCTCACTTCCACAGGAGAGTGCATTCAAAATGTGGGAGCAGGCTCACTTCCACAGGGGAGTGCATTCAAAATGTGGGAGCGAGCTTGCTCGCGAAGGCGTCGGCACAGACAACGCAGAATTCTGGTCAGTCCCGCTTTTGGCCGAACCGCCACCGTGATGCCTTGTTATAGTTCGGGCCTCATTTTCAGCCCGGTAAAGGATCACTACCATGTCTCAATACACCGCCTTCAGCGTCGAACTGGCCTATAACATCGCCCATGTGCAGATCAATCGTCCGGAAAAGATCAACTCGATGAACGCCGCGTTCTGGAGCGAGATCGTCGAGATTTTCCAGTGGATCGACGATACCGACGAAGTGCGCGTGGTGGTGCTCAGTGGTAACGGCAAACACTTTTCCTCCGGCATCGACCTGATGATGCTCGCCGGCGTCGCCAACGAACTGGGCAAGGACGTTGGCCGTAACGCGCGCCTGCTGCGCCGCAAGATTCTGACCCTGCAAGCCTCGTTCAACGCCGTCGACAATTGCCGCAAGCCGGTAATCGCGGCGATTCAAGGTTATTGCCTGGGCGGTGCCATCGATCTGATCGCCGCCTGCGACATGCGTTACGCAGCCGAAGACGCACAATTCTCGATCAAGGAAATCGATATCGGCATGGCGGCCGATGTTGGCACTTTGCAACGGTTGCCACGGATCATCGGTGACGGCATGCTGCGTGAACTGGCTTACACCGGTCGCCACTTTGGCGCTGAAGAAGCGCGCAGCATCGGTCTGGTCAATCGCGTTTACAGTGACAAGGACGCGCTGCTCGAAGGCGTGCTGGACATCGCTCGCGACATCGCGTCCAAATCGCCAATCGCAATTGTCGGTACCAAGGAAATGATCAGCTACATGCGTGACCATCGCATCGACGATGGCCTCGAATACGTTGCCACCTGGAACGCCGCCATGCTGCAATCCACTGACTTGCGCGTGGCCATGGCCGCCCATATGAGCAAACAGAAACCCGAATTTGTGGATTGAGAACCATGACATCTCGCTGGACCACTGCAGTACTGGACACCGATCAACCCGGCGGCTGGGCCGTGGCGCGTAGCCCCGAAGGCTTTCTGTTCGACGACAACGGCGCGCTGTTCCCGCGTGAGTGGCTCAAGCGTCAGGACTTGTCGGTGCTGGCTGAACATGGCATCGGCCACCTCGATGGCGAGCCGGTGTACTTGCTGGAGTTGCGCAGTGCCAGCGAGGTCATGGGTTGCAGCTGGAAAGGGCTGCGGGCGTTCATGCTCGACGGCGAGCACACGATCTACAAAGTGCTGGGTTATGCCGCGCAGATCGGCACCTGGGCCCTTGAACATCGCTTCTGTGGTAATTGCGGGCAAGCCATGACGCAAGTGCCGCGCGAGCGGGCGATGTATTGCCAGCCGTGCGATCTGCGCAGTTATCCGCGAATTTCGCCGAGCATGATCGTGCTCATCACCCGTGGCGACGAGATTCTGCTGGCACGCTCACCGCGTTTTGTCAGTGGGGTCTACAGCACGCTGGCCGGTTTCGCCGAACCTGGCGAGTCGGCGGAGGAGTGCCTGATTCGCGAGGTGCGCGAAGAAGTGCAGATCGAGGTGAAGAACATTCAGTATCTGGGCAGCCAGTGCTGGCCGTTCCCGCATTCGATGATGCTGGGGTTCCATGCCGAATATGCCGGCGGCGAGATTGTCTGTCAGGAAGACGAGATCGAAGACGCCCAGTGGTTCAACGTGCACGATCTGCCACCGTTGCCGGCGGCAAAATCGATTGCCCGTTATCTGATCGATGTCTATGTGGCGCGGCGCTTAGGCCACGCTGAACCAGTGCTGCCAAGCTAGGCGCACAGTCAACCCCAGCACCACGGTGATGAACACCGGACGAATGAACTTGGCGCCACCGCTGATCGCGGTGCGCGCACCGAAGAAAGCGCCGACCATCACCGACAGGCCCATGCTCAGGCCGATAATCCAGTCCACTTGCCCCGAAAATATGAACACCGACAGCGCCGCAATGTTGCTGACGAAGTTCATACTGCGCGCCACGCCGCTGGCCTTGACCAGGTCGATCGGGTACAGCAGCAGGCTGCTGACGGTCCAGAACGCCCCCGTGCCGGGACCGGCCACGCCGTCGTAGAAACCGAGGCTGAAGCCTTGGGTCGATTGCCATTTCTTCTTGATCGGCGCGTCGCTGTCCAGCGGCGCTTTTGGCGTGCCGCCGAACAACAGATACAGGCCGCAGGCGAAGACGATCACCGGGAGCATTTTGTTCAGCCATTCTGCCGGCAGGTAATGGGCGACGACGGCGCCGGTCAACGCACCGACCAAGGTGCCGACAATTGCATGCACCCATTGGCGCGGATGAAACAGCTTGCGCCGGTAGAAGGTGAAACTCGCGGTCGCCGAACCGAAGGTCGAACTCAGTTTGTTGGTGCCCAGCACCAGATGCGGCGGCAAGCCAGCGGTCAGCAGCGCAGGCGTGGTCAACAGACCGCCACCGCCGGCGATGGCATCGATGAAACCGGCAACGAAAGCGACAACGGCCAGAATGGCCAGGGTAGTGAGGTCAACGCTGAGTTCAAAAGGCATGGAGTCGACTTATTCGGCTGGGGCGCAGATCGGGGCTGCGGGGAAGGGCTGCCATGTTACTCATTTCCAAGTGTTGCGGCGAGCCAGCGCGCGTTCCATCCGCGTAATCCCTTCTTCCAACAACGACCGTGGGCAACCGAAGTTCAACCGCACGAACTGCTGGTTCTGATCGCCAAAGTCCAGCCCGGCGCTCAAACCTACCTTGGCCTGTTCAAGGAAGAACTGCTGCGGGTTTTCCAGATCCAGCGCCGAGCAATCAAGCCACGCCAGATAAGTCCCCTGCGGCACATTAATGGTCACGCCCGGCAAACGGCTGCGCACCGCTTCAACCAGGTAATCACGGTTGGCCTGAAGATAAGCCTTCATCTCGGCAAGCCACGGCCCACCTTCGCTGTACGCCACGCGAGTAGCTTCCATGCCCAGCGGATTGACGCTGTCGACCATGCCGCAACGGGCGTGATTGACGCGTTCGCGCAGGGCGGCGTCCTGGATGATCATGAACGAGGTCTTGAGGCCGGCGATGTTGTAAGCCTTGCTCGCCGACATCAGGGTGATCGTGCGCTGGGCGATTTGCGGGCTCAGCGAGGCGGTCGGAATGTGCACGCGACCATCGAAGCACAGCTCGGCGTGGATTTCGTCGGAGATGATCCACGCATCCTGTGCCACGCAGATGTCAGCTACTGCTTGCAGTTCTTCACGGCCGAACACCTTGCCGATCGGGTTGTGCGGGTTGCTCAGCAGCAGCGCGCCGCCACCGTTCAACGAATCACGCAAAGTGTCCAGCGGCGTGGCATAGGTGCCATCAGCCTGCGGCACGAATTCCAGTTCAACCTTGTTCAAACCCCAATGCCCCGGCGCATGGCGCAGCGGCGGATAGTTCGGCACCTGCACCACGACGTTCTGCTGCGGCTGCACCAGCGCCTTGAGCGCCATGTTGAAACCGGACTCGACGCCCGGCAGGAAGATCAGCTCTTGCGGCTGGACCTTCCAGGCGAACTTGTTCCAGAGGTCGGCAACGATGGCTTCACGCAAGGCGTCCTGCGCAACGCTGTAACCCACCAGCGGGTGCAGCAAGCGCTGTTGCAACGCCTCAATGACCACCGGCGGCGCGGCGAAATCCATATCAGCGACCCACATCGGCAGCACGTCGGCCGAATAGCGGCTCCACTTGGTGCTGCCGGTGTTGTGGCGGTCGAATACCTGATCAAAATCGAAAGTCATGCGCGGTCTCGTGAAGGCGGGTGAGTTCTGTCCGCCATGATAAGCCCATGACCTTGTCGGAGCACACAAAACCTGTGGGAGCTGCGGTGCGACGATTCGACTTGCCAGCGATAGCGGTGGGTCAGTCACCATCATTGTTGGATGTGCCGACGTCATCGCTGGCAAGCCAGCTCCCACAGAGGATTGGGGTTGTCAGGGAGAATGCCGACAAACGGCCGACGGTCGGTTTTCACACAGTCTGTGTGGTCATTGTCTACAGTGAAAAGGCTGGCACTCGTTGCCGCAACCGTGTTTGTCCAGATAAAACCCGGCACCAGTACCGGGTTCCACCTGATCAGGAGTGCACGATGGATCTCAGCCGTCGTCAGTTCTTCAAGGTCGCCGGTATCGGCCTTGCAGGCTCAAGCCTGGGCGCGTTGGGCATGGCCCCCACGTCTGCCTTCGCCGAGCAGGTGCGTCACTTCAAGCTTGCCCACACCCATGAAACCCGCAACACCTGCCCGTATTGCTCGGTCGGTTGCGGCTTGATCATGTACAGCCAGGGCGATGCCGGGAAGAATGTCGCGCAAAATATCATCCACATCGAGGGCGACGCCGACCACCCGGTCAACCGCGGCACCCTCTGTCCAAAAGGCGCGGGCCTGCTGGACTTCATTCACAGCCCGGGCCGTTTGCTGTATCCGCAAACGCGCAAGCCCGGCAGCAGCGAATGGACGCGAATCAGTTGGGACGAAGCGCTGGATCGCATCGTCGACCTGATGAAAATCGACCGCGACGCCAACTTCATCGAGAAAAATGCCAACGGGCAAACGGTGAATCGCTGGCTGACCACCGGATTCCTCGCCGCTTCGGCGGCGTCCAACGAAGCGGGCTACATCACCCAGAAGGTGATTCGCAGTCTCGGCCTGCTGGGGTTCGATAACCAGGCGCGTGTCTGACACGGTCCGACGGTGGCAAGTCTTGCCCCGACGTACGGCCGTGGTGCCATGACCAATACCTGGACCGATATCGCCAACGCGAATCTGATCCTGGTGATGGGCGGCAACGCAGCAGAAGCGCATCCGTGCGGCTTCAAATGGGTGACCGAGGCCAAGGCGCATAACGCCGCGCGGCTGATTGTGGTCGACCCGCGTTTTACCCGGACCGCTTCGGTGGCCGACTATTACGCGCCGATCCGCACCGGCACCGACATCGCCTTCATGGGCGGTTTGATCAATTATCTGCTGACCGAGGACAAGATCCAGCACGAATACGTGCGCAACTACACCGACGTGTCGTTCATCTTCAAAGCCGGTTATGGCTTCGAGGACGGCATCTTCAGTGGCTACGACGTGGCCAAACGCAGCTATACCGACAAATCCGGCTGGGGCTACGAAATGGGCGAGGACGGCTTCGTCAGCGTCGATCCGACCCTGCAAGACCCGCGCTGTGTCTATCAATTGATGAAGCAGCATTACAGCCGCTACAACATCGACCTCGCGAGCCAGATCTGCGGGATGCCGG
Source organism: Pseudomonas sp. NPDC098747 (assembly GCF_044760045.1). Lineage (NCBI taxonomy): Bacteria > Pseudomonadati > Pseudomonadota > Gammaproteobacteria > Pseudomonadales > Pseudomonadaceae > Pseudomonas > Pseudomonas sp. NPDC098747. The sequence continues at coordinate 13,693 of NZ_JBIWAL010000044.1, forward strand.
TCGATGCCATGCAGAAAATCTGGGACGAAATCGCCACGTGCTCGATACCGGGCAAAACCATGACGATTCTCTACGCGCTCGGCTGGACCCAGCACTCGATTGGCGCGCAGATCATCCGCAGCGCGGCGATGGTGCAACTGTTGTTGGGCAACGTCGGCATGCCGGGCGGTGGCGTGAATGCCTTGCGCGGACACTCGAACATTCAAGGTCTGACCGACCTTGGATTGCTCTCCAATGCGCTGCCGGGCTATCTGTCGCTGGGCACAGACACCGAGCAGGACTACGCCGCTTACATCCACAAACGCACGCAAGTGCCGTTGCGCCCGGGGCAACTGTCGTATTGGCAGAACTACAGCAAATTCCACGTCAGCCTGATGAAGTCGTGGTACGGCGCCCACGCCACAGCCGAGAACAATTGGCTCTACGACCATCTGCCGAAACTCGACATCCCGAACTACGACGTGTTGAAGATGTTCGACCTGATGAGCCAGGGCAAGGTCAACGGCTACTTCTGCCAGGGCTTCAATCCGATCGCCGCGTTGCCCGACAAAAACCGCGTGATGGGCGCGTTGGCCAAACTCAAATGGCTGGTGGTGATGGACCCGCTGGCCACCGAGACTTCGGAGTTCTGGCACAACGTCGGCCCGTATAACGACGTGAAAAGCGACGAGATTCAGACTGAAGTCATTCGCCTGCCGACAACGTGTTTCGCTGAAGAGGACGGCTCGCTGGTCAATAGCAGTCGCTGGCTGCAATGGCACTGGAAAGGCGCCGATGGCCCGGGCGAAGCGCAGACCGACATCCGCATCATGAGCGAACTGTTCCTGCGCCTGCGCAAGCGTTATCAGGCCGAGGGCGGCAAGTTTCCCGATCCGCTGCTGAAACTGTCGTGGCCGTACAAGATTGCCGACGAACCGTCCCCGGAAGAGTTGGCCAAGGAAATCAACGGCAGCGCTGTCGCCGACTTTACCGATGCCACTGGCGCCACGGTCAAGGCCGGCACGCAACTGGCTGGGTTCGGCTTGCTCAAGGATGACGGCAGCACCGCGTCCGGCTGCTGGATTTTCGCCGGCAGTTGGACGGAGGCGGGCAACCAGATGGCCCGGCGCGACAACGCCGATCCGTATGGCATGCACCAGCATCTCGGCTGGGCGTGGGCCTGGCCGGCCAATCGGCGGATTCTCTACAACCGCGCTTCAGCGGACGTCGCTGGCAAACCGTGGGACCCGAAAAAGCGTCTGGTGTGGTGGAACGGCAAAAACTGGGGCGGCACCGATGTGCCGGACTTCAAGGCTGACGTGCCGCCGGAAGCCGGGATGAACCCGTTCATCATGAACCCCGAAGGCGTGGCGCGATTCTTTGCCGTCGACAAGATGAACGAAGGGCCATTCCCCGAGCATTACGAGCCGTTCGAAACCCCCATCGGCATCAACCCGCTGCACCCCAACAACAAGAAAGCCACCAGCAACCCGGCGGCGCGGATTTTCGATTCGGTCTGGGAAACCCTCGGCGAGGCCAAGGACTTTCCGTACGCCGGCACCAGCTATCGCTTGACCGAGCATTTCCACTTCTGGAGCAAGCACTGCAAGTTGAACGCAATTGCCCAGCCTGAGCAGTTCGTCGAAATCGGTGAGGTGCTGGCGAAAGAGAAGGGCATCGCTGCCGGTGATCGGGTGCGTGTGAGTTGCATGCGCGGGTTCATTGAAGCGGTCGCAGTGGTGACCAAAAGGATCCGGCCGCTGCAGGTCAACGGCCAGGTCGTGCATCAGATCGGCATCCCGTTGCACTGGGGTTTCACCGGCCTGACGCGTCACGGTTACCTGACTAACACCCTGGTGCCGTTCCTCGGCGATGGCAACACACAGACCCCGGAATCCAAGTCATTCCTGGTCAACGTGGAGAAACTATAAATGGCCAGCCAAGACATCATTGCCCGCTCGGCCACCACCACTGTGCCACCCTCGGTGCGCAATCAGGAGGCCGTGGCCAAGCTGATCGACACCACCAAATGCATCGGCTGCAAGGCCTGCCAGGTCGCCTGTTCGGAATGGAACGAGCTGCGCGACGAGGTCGGCCACAACCACGGCACCTACGACAACCCGCAGGATCTGAGCGCAGAATCCTGGACGCTGATGCGCTTCACCGAGCATGAAACCGACGCCGGCAATCTCGAATGGCTGATCCGCAAGGATGGTTGCATGCACTGCGCCGAGCCGGGATGCCTCGCGGCGTGTCCGAGCCCCGGCGCGATCATCAAGCACGCCAACGGCATCGTCGACTTCGATCAGGATCACTGCATCGGCTGTGGTTATTGCATCACCGGGTGCCCGTTCAACATTCCGCGCATTTCGCAAAAAGATCACAAAGCCTACAAGTGCACCTTGTGTTCGGATCGGGTCGCGGTAGGCCTGGAGCCGGCCTGCGTGAAAACCTGCCCGACCGGCGCCATCGTCTTCGGCACCAAGGAAGACATGAAGGAGCACGCCGCCGAACGCATCGTCGACCTGAAAAGTCGCGGCTTTGAAAACGCCGGCTTGTATGACCCTGCCGGCGTCGGCGGCACCCATGTCATGTACGTGCTGCACCACGCCGACACGCCGAGGATTTACTCCGGTTTGCCAGACGCGCCGGCGATCAGTCCGCTGGTGGGGTTGTGGAAAGGCATCAGCAAACCGCTGGGCCTGCTGGCGATGGGCGCGGCGGTGCTGGCCGGGTTCTTCCACTACGTACGCATCGGGCCGAACCGGGTTGAAGAGGATGACCATCCGACCCCGCCCGACACCTCGGTGCATATCGTCGACCCGGCGGTGCACACCTTCGATCCACGCGGGGAGGACCGGCCATGAGCAACAAGACGATCCTGCGTTACACCGCCAACCAGCGCACCAATCACTGGCTGGTAGCGATCCTGTTTTTCATGGCCGGGCTGTCCGGGCTGGCGCTGTTTCATCCATCGATGTTCTGGCTGACCCACCTGTTCGGCGGCGGGCCATGGACACGAATTCTGCATCCGTTCATGGGTGTGGCGATGTTCGTGTTGTTCCTTGGCCTGGTGTTCAATTTCTGGCGCGCCAATTTCTTCATCGCCAACGACAGGCAGTGGCTGCGGCGCATTGATCGGGTAATGGTCAACGACGAAGAAAGCGTGCCACCCGTGGGCAAGTACAACGCCGGGCAAAAGCTGCTGTTCTGGACTTTACTGCTGTGCATGCTTGCGTTGCTGTTCACTGGGCTGGTGATCTGGCGTGCGTATTTCAGCGCGTTTTTCGGCATCACCCTGATCCGCTGGTCGATGTTGCTGCATGCGCTGGCCGGGTTTTTGCTGATCCTCAGCATCATCATTCACATCTACGCCGGGCTGTGGATCAAGGGCTCGGTCGACGCGATGCTGCATGGTTGGGTCAGCCGCGCCTGGGCGAAAAAACACCACGAACTCTGGTATCGCGACATCACCCGCGATGAGCGTCAACCGGACGCGCCGGAGCGACCGATCACCAAAAAGGGCTGACCTTTGCCAAGCATTCTTGAACCCGGAGAAATCGAAGCGGTGGCCAGTTCGCCGCCGTTTCTGTACCTGCCACCGCACAACCTTTTCACCCTGCGTGCGCAACGCCTGGAGCGATTGGCCGAAGGGCATCCGTTGGCCGAATATCTGCGCTTGATCGCCGGTTTGTGCCGGGCTCAGCAGCAGGTGCTGGATGATCCGCCATCGACCGAACCGGTCGATCAGCAGCGGCTTGCGCTGTGTCAGCAACACGGTTTGCCGCCGTTCGGCGCCGACACCTTGATCCGCGAAGATGACTGGCAAGTCTGGCTGGAGGCTTTATTGCAGCGCTACACAGCACCCGAGCAACCCGCCGTGATCGATGCAATTACCACGTTGCGCAGCGCCAGTCCCGGGCAGCTGCGCAGTTGGGCGGTGGCGTTGGTCAGCGGTCAATACTCGATGGTGCCGGCGCAACTGGTGCCGTTTCTCGGCTCGGCGCTGCAAGCGGCGTGGAGCCACTGGCTGCTCAGCGCACCCAACCTGCAACTCAAACCCGGCGACAGCCTCAGCCAATGCCCGGCGTGCGGTTCACCAGCCATGATCGGCGTGATTCGTCATCGCGGCAAACACAACGGTTTACGCTATCTGGTGTGTTCGCTGTGCGCCTGTGAATGGCACGTGGTGCGGGTCAAATGCGTGTATTGCGAGTCGAGCAAAGGCCTCGATTATCTGAGCTTTGAGGATGATCGCCACGCCGCCAATCAAGCGCCGTTGCGCGCCGAAGTCTGTCCGGGCTGCAACAGCTATCTGAAATTGCTCTATCTGGAGAACGATGCCGACGCCGAAGCGTTGTCGGCGGACCTCAACAGTCTGCTGCTCGATATGCGTCTGGCGCAGGACGGCTATCAGCGGCTGGCACCGAATCTGTTGCTGGCTCCGGGAGACGAATGAGCGCAGCGTCTACACTCGCCGGACAGTCTTTTGTTTGGGGAGTGGCAGATGTCTGCAAGCGTTCCACTGCGTTTACCTTCCATTGATGGTTTGTTGAGTCACCCGGCGTGTCTGCCCCTGGCCGAGCGTTACGGGCGTGAGGCGTTGCTGGCGAGTTTGCGGCAGTTGCTGGATGAGTTGCGTCTGAGCGTGTTGAACGGGCAGTTGTCGGCGGTTGAAATCAGCCCCGATGTGCTCGCCGGCCGGGTTGGCGAACGCCTTGTCCAGCAACACCGCAGCCAGGTTCGAAGGGTGTTCAACCTGACCGGCACGGTGCTGCACACCAATCTTGGCCGGGCGCTGTTGCCTGAAGAAGCCATTGAAGCGGTGCAGATGGCGGCGCGCTATCCACTCAATCTGGAATTTGATCTGGCCAGCGGTAAACGCGGCGATCGTGATGATCTGATCGAAGGCCTGATCCGCGAACTGACCGGCGCCGAAGCCGTCACCGTGGTCAACAACAATGCCGCTGCGGTGCTGCTGACGCTGAACAGCCTCGGCGCGCGCAAGGAAGGCATCATCTCGCGTGGCGAACTGATCGAAATCGGCGGCGCGTTTCGCATCCCTGACATCATGGCCCGCGCCGGCGTGCGTCTACACGAAGTCGGCACCACCAATCGCACCCATGCCCGTGATTACGAAGCGGCGATCAACCCGCGCAGTGGTTTGATCATGCGCGTGCATGCGAGCAATTACAGTATCGAGGGTTTCACCGCTCGCGTGCCGACCGCCGAGTTGGCCGAGTTGGCGCATCGTCACGGGCTGCCGCTGTTGGAGGATCTGGGCAGCGGCAGTCTGCTCGATCTGACGCGCTGGGGTTTGCCGGCCGAACCGACGGTGCGCCAGGCGCTGCTCGATGGCGCCGATATCGTGACTTTCAGCGGCGACAAATTGCTTGGCGGCCCACAGGCCGGGTTGATTGTCGGGAGCAAAGCACTGATCGCGAAGATCAAGAAGAACCCGCTGAAACGCGCATTGCGGGTCGACAAACTGACCCTGGCGGCGCTGGAAGCGGTACTCGGTTTGTATCGCGATCCGGATCGACTGGCCGAGCGATTGCCGAGTCTGCGCCTGTTGACCCGTCCTCAGGCTGACATTCTTGCGCAGGCGTCACGATTGCAACCAATCATGGCTGACGCCTTGGGCGAGGTCTGGAGTGTTGGCGCTGTGCAGGCACTGGGCATGATCGGCAGCGGCAGCCAACCGGTGGCGCGGCTGCCCAGTGCAGCGCTGTGTTTGCGCCCGCAAGTGTCCAAGCGTTTGCGCGGCCGTTTTCTGCTGAATCTTGAAGCCGCGCTGCGCGCCTTGCCGATCCCGGTGCTCGGGCGCATTGACGACGACGCGTTGTGGCTGGACTTGCGCCAACTCGACGACGAACCCGCGTGGCTGGCGCAGTTGCCGCACTTGCAGGTCGAGCGGTGATCGTCGGCACGGCGGGGCACATCGACCACGGCAAGACGTCGTTGCTGCAAGCGCTGACCGGGCAAACCGGCGACCGTCGCCCGCAGGAGCGCGAACGCGGTATGACCATTGATCTCGGTTATCTGTATGCCGAACTGGAACCGGGTGCCGGGCTGAGTGGTTTTATCGATGTGCCCGGCCATGAAAAATTCACCCACAACATGCTCGCCGGCGCGCAGGGCATCGACTTGGTGTTGCTGGTGATCGCTGCGGACGACGGCGTGATGCCGCAAACCCGCGAGCATCTGGCGATTGTCCAGCTACTCGGCATTCCCCGCGCAGTGGTGGCGATCACCAAGTGCGACCGGGTCGAGGCGGGCCGGGTGGAAGAAGTGCAGCGCCAGACGCTGGACTTGCTCGAAGCCGGGCCGTTTGCCGAGGCGCCGATCCTGGCGGTGTCGAGCGTCAGCGGGCAGGGCATTGATGAATTGCGCCAGACGTTGTTGCAGACCCAACGTGAAGTGCTTGAACGCAGTCGTGACGGCGGTTTTCGTCTGGCCATCGACCGCGCCTTCAGTGTTGCCGGTGCGGGGATTGTGGTGACCGGCACCGCGCTGTCGGGCGTGGTCGCGGTGGCGGATAAACTGGTTTTGGGGCCTGCCGGTAAAGCCGTAAGGGTTCGTGGTTTGCATGCGCAGAATCAGCCCGCCGAACAAGCCTTTGCCGGGCAGCGCGTGGCATTGAATATCAGCGGTGATCGCCTGGCACTGGAGCAAATCCATCGGGGCCAATGGCTGCTGAGCGAGTGGCTGTTCGCGCCGACGCAACGGGTCGACATCGACTTTAAACTGTTGCCCGGTGAACGCCCCTTCGAACACTTCCACCCGGTGCATCTGCACCTCGGCACACACGACGTGATTGCCCGCGTCGCCTTGCTCGAAGGCCCGTGTCTGAACCCCGGCGAGCGCATGTTCGCGCAACTGCTGATCAACGCGCCGGTGCACGCGGTGCAGGGTGATCGGCTGATCCTGCGCGACCACAGTGCGCAACGTACCCTTGGCGGCGGTCAGGTGCTCGACCCATTTGCCCCGGCCCGACAACGTCGTAGCTCAGAACGGTTGGCGCAACTTGAAGCCTTGGCGCGCAGTGAAAGTTTTGAGCAAGCGCTGCCGGTGTTGCTCAATCACAGTTCCGGCGGCCTCGATCCACAGCGGCTGGAACGCCAGTTCAATCGCCCCCGCGATAGCTGGGCATTGCCGCAGAACGTGCGGCTTATCGATACGCGTCAGGGGCCGGTGCTGTTCAATGTGCAGCGTTGGGGACAGTTGAAATTCATCCTGCTGGAACAACTGGCGAAGTTTCATGAACTGGAGCCCGACCAGATGGGCCCGGATCGGGATCGTCTGCGACGCTTCAGCGGTTTGGCTCTGGAACGTTCGACCTTTGCCAGTTTGCTCGACGAATTGCGCGACGCCGGTTCGATCAACGCCAGCGGGCCGTGGCTGCATCTGCCAGATCATCAGGTGCGCTTGAATGCCGAAGACGAAACCTTGTGGCAACAACTGCAACCGCTGTTCGAAGAGGCCGGATTCGACCCGCCGTGGGTGCGCGACATCGCCAAAGCGGTCGAGCAGGACGACGCCGTCGTCCGCTTGCTGCTGCGCAAACTCGCGCGCCTGGGCCTGATGCATCAAGTGGTGCGCGACCTGTTTCTCAGCGACGCGATGCTGCGGCAGATGGTGGCGGTGTTGCTGCAACTGGCCAAGGAAAATCCGCAGATCCAGGTGACAACCTTCCGCGATGCGCTAGGCTTGGGGCGCAAGCGCTCAATTCAATACCTCGAATACTTCGACCGCCTCGGCCTGACCCGGCGCAGCGGCGAATCACGGCAAATCCGTTACGACAACGCGTTGGCCACCGCCGACGTGCACTGAGTTCAAGGAAGGCAATCGCGCCCGGTGGCGCGGCCGGGCTTCAAACCCGGTTGGGGACGGCATCCGTTCCCGGGCAGGTTCGACTCCGGCTGCCTTCCGCCAGTTTTCTTAAAGCAAAAGATCGCAGCCTTCGCCAGCGCCGACCCTGTACCATCCGCCAATCCTGACAATGGACTGCCGGAGATCCGCTTGAAAAATCTCACCAGAAGCACCGTGCTTTTCTTCACCCTGTTGGTGTGTGCGAACGCTGCGGGATGGCTTTACTACGTGATCACGCACGGCACAGTGACACGTGGAATGCCAATGATCAGAACCACGGAGCCGCTGCTGATTGGAGGGCGTAATGGTGATGAAAACAGCTATGTACTGCCGATCGGCACCACGCTTTATGAAGATAAAAGCTACCCGGAAGGGTTCACACGTTACCTGGTCTACTTCAACCACAAAGGCCCGATTGATCACGAAACGGTGACGATGGAGCCGAAGTATGGCGGCTCTCTGATTGATCCGCTGTGGTTGGAAAGCATTGACGCCGTTACGTTGAAGGACATCTTCAAGCGTTTTCCTTTATCCAGGAACGATGTCGCCGCGGCGGTCAAGGCCAATGACATTACCCGGGAAGATCTGATCGAGATTATCGGTGAAATGCCGGAGTGACGGATCGTCAGAGGTTACGCTGCGCTGCCATCCGGTCATGCAAAATTCGAATAATGGCAACTCCGTACGCCGTGATTCGAAAGTAGATGATGTGCCGTTCCACGTTACAGCGTCGATATCCGGGGCGGATGGCGTCACACGCCGGCGCTGTTTTCGGGCGCTCTGCCAACTGCGCACATGCTGCGATAATGATGTCAATGTAGCGATTGGCTTGATCCGGGCTCCACTGTCGCGCGGTATAACTCCAGATTGCCTCAAGGTCGCCCTCGGCGGCAGGTGTAAGACGATATTCAGCCATGCGTAGTCAACATTCTTTGCTTGAATGCGACTGGATCGAATGGGCGAGGCTTGCCGCTGGATTCGCCTTCCCTGAGGGCGGCTCGGACCGTCTCCAACTCGGCGCTGCGCTCCTGTTCTCGCCGGATAAGATCGCGGATGTATTCGCTGTCGTTGGTGTAATGACCTGCTTCTATCTGGGCTTTGATCCAGTTGTCTTGCTGGTCAGTTACGGTGATGGTTTTTCGTACGGTTCCCATGGCTTGGCCTCCGGTGGGTGGTCGATTGTGCGCAAGTTATCATACTATTGGTGCGCTAACGAGTATGGATCCTTTAAGCCAGTCTACTGACCCCGACACTTTTAAAGCAAAAGATCGCAGCACGCGTTGGTGTTAGCCTGCTCGCTATGGCAGTCGGTCAGTCCTGCAAATATTGAATGACACTGCGCCATCGCGAGCAGGCTCGCTCCTACAATTGACTGTATTTCGTCAGAAGCCCAGCGGGTACTGGATCACCACGTAAATCCGGTCAATATCATCCCCCGCTTGAGCTTCATTGGCCCGGTGTGAAACATGCGATACCTGCACCGACAAATCCTTCGACGCACCGGACTGCACGATGTACTTCAAATCAATGTCGCGCTCCCAGTGTTTGCCGCCATCGCCTTGCTGTGGTCGGTAATCACCGCTATCGACATCAAACGGATTGTAGGCGCCGCCCTTCGGCGCATGGGTGCCGTCGATGTGGTTGCCGGTGACGTAGCGGGTCATGAACTTGAGGCCGGGGATGCCGAAGGCACCGAGGTCGAGGTCGTAGCGTGCTTGCCACGAGCGTTCACCGGCCCCGTTGAAGTCGGCGTACTTGATCGAGTTGGCGAGGTAGATCGAGTCGCCGCCGAAGAAATCGAACGGTGTGTTGCCATTGATGCGCTGCCAGCCGAGCATTACTGCATGCGGGCCGAGGGTGTATTTGCCCGAGAGGCTGAACGCGGTGTTGTCGATTGTCCCGGCCAGCGCCTGCCCGGTGTCGCGGGTGTGGTAGAGGTTGGCGTCGAGCAACAGGCCGGGTTGCTTGAAATGCAGGTTGCCGTAGTACTGGTGCCAGGTGTCAGTCAGGTCGGAGGCATACAGCGCGCCGCCCCACGGGCTGTGGTTGAACAGGTCGGCGCCGAGAAAACTGATTGAGCTGTGCTCGGTGTTGGCGCCGTAACCGTAGAAATCACCTTTTCCGGAAGAGCTGTCCTGATTCTTGAATGCCGTGAAATGCCCGGCTTGTAGATTGATGTTGTCGAGTTCCCGGCTGCTGAGCAGAAAACCGGTGGCGTATTCCGGCTGGAGGCGTTTGTCGGAAGTATCGAACACCGGCGTTTCGACGGTCATTTCACCGAAGGCGATGGTGGTGCGCGACGCCTTTAGTTTCAATGCGCCGCCGGCGCTGGAGTAGTCGTTCTCGCTGCGGCCATCGCTGTCGACCGGCAGCAACCCGGTGCCGGAATGGCCTCTACCGCCATCCAGTTTCAGCCCGAAAAAGGCATGCGTGTCGACGCCGAACCCGACCGTGCCGGATGTGAAACCCGATGAGAAAGTACCGATAAACCCTTGTGCCCACTCTTGTTTATAGTTTTTACCGGCGGGTGAAGGCGAGCGGTAGTCGTTGTTCAGGTAGAAGTTGCGGCTGAGCACTTCAGATTTGGAATCGTCCAGAAAACCGCCCGCATTGGCCGCTGAGTTCAGACCGCAGAGCAACGCAAGCAGGGAGAGGCGCGATGGAGCGCAGTCGATCATGGTCAGTGGCCAATAGCAAAGAAGATGGCACTGATGATCAATATATTCGGCAGTCAGGGATTGGACCGATGTGCTGAATTTGGCAGCAACACCCAAAAACCTGTGGGAGTGAGCCTGCTCGCGAATGCGGTGGATCAATCAGCAATGATGTTGACTGACCCGGCGCTATCGCTGGCAAGCCAGCTCCCACAGGGATGCGGGGTGGGGCTACGATTTCTGGCATCACACAAAAACCTGTGGGAGCTGGCTTGCCAGCGATAGCGGTGTGTCAGGCAACATTTCTGTCGACTGACACACCGATATCGCGAGCAGGCTCGCTCCCACAGTTTGACCGCGTTATGACAATGGCGGGGTGCGTGGCGGGATCAGGCGTTTGCTGCCCGTGGATTCGAACGCCGCTGCCAGGCGCAGCAGGCTCGAGTCGTCGTAGGCGCGGCCGGCGAAGGTCAGGCCGACCGGCATGCCGATGTCGGCCATGACGCCCATTGGCACGGTGACGGTTGGCACGCCCAGGTGGCGGATCGCGAGGTTGCCGTTGGCGACCCAGATGCCGTTGCTCCAGGCGATGTCGGCGGACTCAGGGTTCACATCCGCATCTGCCGGGCCGACGTCGGCGACGGTCGGGAACAGCACCGCGTCGAGGCCAAGTTGGTCCATCCAGTCTTCAAGGTCGATGCGCCGGGTTTGTTCCAGGCCACGCAAGCCATCGGGCACGGTGGATATTTCATTCCAGGGCGTGATGCCGCGCTCGGCCATGCGCACGTATTCGTCCATGCCTGCGACGAGATCGCCCTCACGGTTGGGCAGGGTGCCCGGCTCGTGGGGGAAGATTTTCGCGCCATCGACGTCGACCAGTCGATTGAGCTTCGGGTCGCCGTTGGCTTGCAGGAAATCGTCGAATGCCCAGGCAGTCAGATCCCACAGTTCATGGTGGAGGAACTCTTTGGACACCAAGCCACGGGTGAACACGGTCGGCGCGCCGGGGCGATCGCCTTCGCAGTTGGAGACCAGCGGGAAGTCGGTTTCGATCACTTCGGCACCGGCGGCTTCCAGTGCCTGACGCGCCTGTTTCCACAGATCGATCACCGATGCGCGGGTGTTGATGCGTTGGCCGGTCGGGCCGCCGATGCCCGGCGCTTCGCTGGTGCCCGCTTCAGGGTCCGCGTTGATGAACATGCGTGGCACGGCGAAACGCTTGCCGGCCAGCGCCGCGCGGTCAGCAGCCAGTTCGGCGTAGGCGGCGGGGCGCACGGAACTGACGCTCGGGATCGGCACCCAGGGTTGCAGGCGCCACAGATCGCCCCGGGTGTCCGGGTCTTCGGCGACGACGATATCGAGGACTTCCAGCAGGTCGGCCATGGTGCGCGCGTACGGCACCACGACGTCCATGGTCGGAGTCAGCGGCCAGTTGCCGCGCACCGAGATCACGCCACGCGACGGGGTGTAGGCGCACAGGCCATTGTTCGAAGCAGGGCCGCGCCCGCTCGACCAGGTTTCTTCCGCCAGACCGAATGCGGCAAAACTCGCAGCAGTGGCGGTACCGGCGCCATTGGACGAGCCGGAGGCAAACGGTGCGGTGAGGAAGTCGGCGTTGTACGGGCTCTCGGCGCGGCCGTAAACCCCGCGCTGCATGCCGCCATTGGCCATCGGCGGCATGTTGGTCTTGCCCAGGCAAATCGCCCCGGCACCGCGTAGGCGCTCGATGGTGAAGGCGTCGCGGTAGGCAACCAGATCAGCGAAGGCCGGGCTGCCGGACGCTGCGGTCAGGCCCTTGACCAGATAACTGTCCTTGGCGGTGTAAGGAATGCCGTCGAGCGGGCTGAGGGTTTCGCCTTTGGCGCGGCGGGCATCGGCGCCCCGGGCTTCGTTGAGTGCTTCGGGATTGCGTACGACAACTGCGTTGAGCGTTGTCGCGGTGTCGGCGCCGTCGTAGGCATCGATGCGGGCGAGATAGGCCTGTACCAGTTCAACCGACGTGGTCTGGCCGGACTCAAGCGCGGCGCGCAGTTGGGCAATGGAAACTTCGGTGACTTCGATCATGCGGTCACCGCCGTTTGCAGTGGGGCATCATTTTTTCTAAAAGGGGCGTTCATATCGGTTCTCGTGGCACGGCTTTCGCGACAAGGTTAAGACTGGCGCCTATTTAACACCATGCCGGGCGCGGAGTAATCGGCGGGATGGTTCTTTGTCCGCCGATGACTCAGCGCGAAGCTGATTCGCGAGCAGGCTTACTCCTACATTGTTCGGTGGTGCGCACCAATCTTGCGAACACCACAGAACCTGTGGGAGCGAGCTTGCTCGCGAAGGCGTCAGACCTGACTACCCGCCAACCTGATCAGCTCATCGAGCAGTCACGTTGCTTTAGTCGATCCGTGGATGCTGTTGCACCAGGTTCTTGCGCTTGGCTTCCAGCTCCGCGATCTCGGCATCAATGTCCTCGATCTTCTGCTCGATGTTGTCGTGATGCTCTTGCAGCAGCTCTTTCGCTTCTTCGAGGTCAGAGGCCGCCGGGGCAGCCCCACGCAGGGGTTTGTTGGCGGTCTCTTTCATGGTCAGGCCGGTGATCAGACCGACCACGGCAACCACCATCAGGTAGTACGCCGGCATGTATAGGTCGTTCGTGCTTTCCACCAGCCAGGCCACGACGGTCGGCGTCAGACCGGCAATCAACACCGAAATGTTGAAAGATGCAGCCAGTGCGCTGTAACGAATGTGCGTGGGGAACATCGCCGGCAGGGTGGAAGCCATCACGCCGATGAAGAAGTTCAGCAACACCGCCAGCATCAGCAGCCCGGCGAAGATCAGGCCGATCTTGCCGCTGTTGATCAGTATGAATGCTGGGATGGCGAGGATGAACAGGCCAATGCTGCCGATGACGATGAAGGGTTTGCGGCCGATCTTGTCGCTGACAAAACCAATCAGCGGCTGCACGAACAACATACCGACCATGATCGCGATGATGATCAACACGCCACGGTTTTCGCTGTAGTGCAGGTTGTGCGACAGGTAACTCGGCATGTAGGTGAGCAGCATGTAGTAGGTGACGTTGGTCACCGCGACGACGCCGACGCAGGTCATCAGGCTGCGCCAGTGTTGGGTGGCGATTTCCTTGAACGACACTTTCGGGCCACGGGCCAGGCCTTCGCGGTCGCCTTGTTCGAGTTTCTCGACGTGTTGTTGGAACGCCGGAGTCTCTTCCAGAGCGTGACGCAGATACAGACCGATCATGCCCAGCGGCAGGGCGAGGAAGAACGGCAGACGCCAGCCCCACTCAAGAAATTTCTCTTCACCGATAATCGTCGAGATCATCACCACCACACCGGCGCCAAGGACGAAACCGGCAATCGAGCCGAAGTCCAGCCAACTGCCGAGGAAGCCGCGCTTGCGGTCCGGCGCGTATTCGGCGACGAAGATCGAGGCGCCGGTGTACTCGCCACCGACGGAAAAACCCTGGGCCATTTTCGCCAGTAACAGCAGGATCGGCGCCCATATCCCGATCGAGTCATACGAGGGTATGAGGCCGATGGCGAAGGTGCTGAGGGACATGATGACGATGGTCGCGGCGAGGACTTTCTGTCGTCCGTACTTGTCGCCCAACGCGCCGAAAAACAGACCGCCCAGCGGCCTGATAAGGAAAGGGACGGAGAACGTCGCCAATGCCGCGATCATCTGCACGCCAGGATCGGCGCCGGGGAAGAAGATCTTGCCGAGCGCATAGGCGACAAAGCCGTAGACACCAAAGTCAAACCATTCCATGGCATTGCCGAGCGCAGCGGCCGTGATGGCTTTGCGCATCTTAACGTCGTCGACGATGGTGATGTCTTTCAGACCAATCGGTTTGACGCTGCTTTTACGTGATTTCATCCGAGTATTCTCTTTACTGATCCATCTTGTCGCGTCGATGCCATCTATTTGATGGCGCGTGCTTAATGGGTCTGATACATGAGGACACGAAATAATTCACCGCTTGTGGTTTTTTTTCAGTGAAACGCGACCGATCCCGCCGTAGACGGCCGCTACACGTCCTAACGACGAAGCGCCACGTATGATTTACCCAGATCACTGGCCCAACCATCCAGTACCACTTTGACGTCGTCAGCCGTCAGCACCTGTTTGTTGTTGTCCAGCGGCACGCCGGTGCCCTTGCGCATGACTTCTGCAATCACTTCGCCGGTCGAACCGTCCTCGAACGACACCTCGGTGGCGATTTCGCTGTCTTGATCACGAATGCCAGTGGCGGTGCTCACACCGGCTGCGAGCAGCGTGACCGGCAACCATTCATAAAAGCGCAAACCCTGAGTGCTGGCGGCGACTCGGGTAATCGCGGGCCTGACGATCAGCGTATTCGGACCGGGTGTCGACACCAGTTGCATGACTTTGCCCAGCTCATGCCTGAGGGCCGCGTCGTAATAATCGGTGACGCCTGCCAGTGTGCTGAGGGGAATCCTTACGGTGGGCTCGGTGCTCGGGAAAAACTGACTCGGCGCCAGATAGGCCTGGGTGTAACGACCCCTGGCCAGGGCCGGGCTGACCCAACCCAAAACGTCCTGACCCGACGGCGATGTGTGTTCCTGCAAAACACTGTAATCATGTAGAAAACCGGTGTGTTCGACGTTGGTACTGGTGCAGGCCGACAGGCTCAGGGACGCTGTACATAGCAGCGACATCAGGCAATGGCTTCTCATTAATGTGAATCCTTGTTGTTTTTCGGGGCGTTTTCCGAGCACTCGATGTGCAACTGGACGTGGTTCCTGATCCAGTGGATGAGGTCCGGGGTGGGGATCGAATGGGTGGACTCCACCCACTGGGCGTTGGCCGGGCTGAACTGTTCGAAGTAACGGCGCAGGACAATCCGGCTCTGATCGCTGGCCAGCCCCAGGCAAAACTCCTGGAACAGGATCGGCGTATCGTCTGTCGGTGCCGTGGTGCGCTGGCTGAGGATCAACGGATATTTGGCGTTATGCCCCTCGGCGGTATACCTGCTGTGCAAGGCCTTCATGAACAACCCCCTGGTTTGGAAAGGTGTGCAGGGTGCACGAGGGTTTTTGCCGGACGATGTCCGGTTGATGTCGCTGGCGAAGGAATGTTGCTCGATTGAAATAAATGACCCGGACGCCAGAATGGTTTTAGATGCACTCTTTTTTGGCCTGAGGATCCTGCGCCCGTGAGCAGACTGCTGATCGTCGACGACGACGTGGAAATTCTGTCGCTGCTGAAGAAGTTCTTCGTCCAGCACGCCTATGAGGTCGATGTAGCGGCGGACGGCGAGGCGATGTGGGCGGCGATTGCGCAGCAGCGACCGGACACGATCATTCTCGACCTGATGCTGCCCGGTGAAGGTGGCTTGAGTCTGTGCCAGAAGGTGCGGGCGCAGATGGCCATTCCGATCATCATGCTCACCGCCATGGGTGAGTTGAGCGACCGCATTGTCGGCCTGGAGTTGGGCGCGGACGACTACGTCACCAAGCCGTTTGCGCCGCGCGAACTGCTGGCTCGCTTGCGTGCCGTGCAACGCCGCGCAGGCGAGCCAGTCAGTCCGCCGAGCGAACCGTCGCGGCCGGTGATTGCCTTCGCCGGTTGGCATCTGGATATCACCTGCCGCGAACTGCGCTCACCGCAAAACGTGATGATTCCGCTGTCCGGTGGCGAGTTTGATTTGCTGGTGGTGTTTCTTGAGCATCCGCAACGCATTCTTACTCGCGAGCAATTGATCGACCTGACCCACGGCCAGGGCCACGACGCGTTCGACCGCAGCATCGATGTGCAGGTCAGCCGGCTTCGGCGCAAGATCGAGCCCGACTGCAAACGCCCGGACCTGATCCGCACGGTACGCAACGGCGGCTATATGTTCACCGCAAAGGTAAGCCGCTGATGATCCGCCGAATCCTGCGCCGCGACACCCTCAGTCGGCGGATTGCCCTGACCATCGTCGCGGCGATGCTGACGTCACTGGTGCTCAATGCACTGTTCGTTCAGGTCGCCGGCATTTGGGCGCGTCCGCCCATCGAGCGGACCGGCCTGCTGGAACAGATTGCCGCGACCGTGCGCGTGATCGAGGCAGCGCCGGCACCGTTGCGCGCGCAATTGGCCGACGCCGCAAGCAGCCCCATGTTGAAGGTTGTGTGGAAGGCGCAGCGAGCCGACTTCGGATTGCCGGCGGGCGGCGTGCCTGTCGAAGCAGGCAGGGCGCCAGTGCTGCAACAGTTATTGGGCGATGAACGCACCATAGAAGCGTTCAACCCCAGCGACTGGCCAACCCAAAGTCCGCAAGCGCACTACGTCGCACTCGTGCAACTGCTCGATGGCAGTTGGTTGTCATTCACCCCGCCAGAAAGAAGCTGGGGGTTGGAGGCAAACACGCGCATTGCCGTGATCATCGGGCTGGGTCTGATCGCAACGTTGCTGGTGGCCTGGATTGCCACCCGCCAACTGGCCAACCCGCTGCAACGCTTCGCCAACGCTGCCAGACGTTTCGGCGGCGATCTGCGCGCACCCCCGATCAAGATCGAAGGCCCTGGCGAAATACGCCAGGTCATCATCGCCTTCAACACCATGCAGGCACAGATTCAGCATTTCATCGGCGAACGCACGCACATGCTCGCGTCCATCTCCCACGACTTGCGCGCACCGCTGACCCGCATGCGCCTGCGCAGCGAATTCATGGAAGACCTCGACCACCAGGGCAAACTGATTCGCGACATCGAGGAGATGCAGTCGATGATCAATGCGGCGTTGGGGTTCTTCAGTGAAGACACTCATCGTGAGTCCACCACGGCGTTCGACATCGCTGAATTGCTGCAAACCATCATCGATGACTACCGTGACCAGGATATCGCTGTCGACTACAGCGGCCCGGCACATTGTGTTTATGAAGGCCGACCGCTTGGCATCAAACGGGTCATCGTCAACCTGCTGGAAAACGCCGAGAAATACGCGCAACACCCGCGCATCGCGTTGAGTGGTGATTGCTACACGATTTGCATCGACGTCAGCGACGAAGGGCCGGGCATTCCCGAAGAATCGCTACAGCGGGTGTTCGATCCATTCTTCCGCCTCGAAGCCTCGCGCAATCGCCACACCGGTGGCGTCGGCCTCGGACTCTCGGCGGCACGGGCGATCGTGCGTGAGCAGGGCGGGGAACTGACGTTGAGCAATCGCAGCGGTGGCGGGTTGGTTGCGCGGGTTGAGTTGCCGCTGTAGATACGTCTGAAACATTCGAGAGCGGGGCGAGGCCAACAACGCGAGAGCATCTTTGTGTTCTACACGTTGCCGACGCCCCCATCGCCCAGCCAATCGGTGCGCATTGGCTGGGCCGCGCCATAACGTTCGTCGCGTTGACTCATCGAACAACCCGGTTCGTTGCGTCAATGAGGTCCGCCTTGCCCCCGGCAAGCGAGGGTCCTGAAGCCGCAACCACGTCGTGTGGAAATCCAAGGGTTATGGCGCTCAAAGCGTCCAGATGCGCGAGGTTATCGGCCATCTGCGTTATCCATGGTGTGAGAGGAGCGAGTAGTCGTTTGCCTACATCAGGTATTCAAAACAGGCTTTTGAAAAGAAGAACCAGGCTGTCCCAAAGCCGCACGAAGAAATTCGCTTCTTTAATTTCCTCGAGCGCTGTAACCGGAATCTCTCGCAATAGTTGACCATTCAGGCTCACCTTCATGAGTCCCACCTGTTGACCCTCGACGATTGGGGCGGATAGCGGTTGAGGGATATCAAACTGCGTGTCGATATCTGCCACTGATTTTGCAGGTACAGCAATAGCAGACGGAGCAATGCCAAGTTTGATGAAGGTCTTTTCACCTTTCCATATTTTTATAGTTTCATACGTGGTGCCCTTTATATCGAGCTTGACAGCAGTGTAAGTACGAAAGCCCCAGTTTATTAACTTCTGGGTCTCATCAGCTCTTTTCCTTTCACTCTTCGCGCCAAGTACCACGGCAACGATTCGCCGCTTGCCGTAATGACCAAAGCTCCTCGCGGCCGATGCCACGAGGCAATAACCAGCGGCGTCCGTGTGGCCGGTCTTCAAACCCTCAACGGAGGAATCACGGAACAGCAGTTGGTTACGATTGGTGCCGTTGGAAGGTGGAGTGCCGGGGTAGTAATAGTGTTTGATAGAGAAGTAGTGAGAATACTCAGGAAAATCCTCAAGGATTCTGATGCCCAGTATGGCCAGGTCGTGTGCCGTGGTCAGGTGTCCAGGTGTCGGCAACCCTTCCGGATTTTTGAACGTCGTGCTGCTCATCCCCAGTAAGCGCGCTTGGGCGTTCATCGTGGATACAAATCCACCTGTAGTGCCACCTAACGTTTCCGCTAGAAGATTGGTAGCGTCATTGCCGGATTGCACAAGCATGCCCTTGATGAGGTCGTCCACCGGCACATGCATTCGGGTGTCGATGTACATACTCGAGCCTGGCTTCCTCCAGGACGTATCGCTAACCGTGATTCGCTGGTCCAGAGCAATCCTGTTCTCTTTGAGAGCCTGGAACACCAGGTAGGCGGTCATCAACTTGGTGGTTGAAGCGGGCTCGACGCGGACATTCGGATCGCGGGCGGCGAGAATTTGTCCGGAGTCGACGTCTATTAGAATATAACTTCTTGCTTCGATAGAGGGCATGCGAGGCGCACTGAGGGTGGCTGAAGCCCAGGGAGATACAACAAAAGTAATATAACAAAAAAGCGTAAGTATCGACTTCACAATACCCCTTAATTCTCGGATGTCTGGATAAGTATTTAAGAAATTAAATTGAACACTTGGTTTGAAATTGTTGATCAGCACCAGAACTAAAATCGCGTTCCTGCGCAAATTTCAGGTTTGCTGATTAGCGGCGGGCCTTTGACGTTGTCGGCGAATTCGGCGGAGCCACAGACTTCGATTCAGCGCTATGGCTCCATGACGGTTTCAATGGCCAACTGGCTCTCCCCGGTGAGATAGCCAGCAGCCTATGTCGATAATTTCAATCGGAAAGTTGCTTCGTTCTCCAGCGGATCAAATCGACTTTGCAGGAACTTAAAATATCTCCAGAGCCAGAGCCCCCCATCGCGGCGTCAACTTCCCACTGACACTGCGCATCCTTGAACTTCTCGAATGCTTTCTGAGAGGCGAGCAGCGAGGAAAGGGCTTTGGCCGTCGCACTCGAATCGACTTCCTTTGTCTGAGCTTCGAGTTTTTTGTAGGCGCTATTCATTTGTGATGTGGCTTCGCGAGTCTTACCTTCAAGGCAAGGCTGCAACGCTGCCCGGGGCTGATCGCCAATGGTGTTGTAGCATTCGTCCAATGCACCCGCATGAGCATCGCTGGTCACTGCCATTCTTGCTGCGGTGGTAGTCGGCGTAACTGCCGTATTGAGCGCGCCACTTGTGATGGGATTCACGTCAGCTTTCGCGGGTGCTTGAGCGAATGCCGTACCCATGGCAAATGAAGTCGCCACAGCGACCACAGAAATCAGTTTTTTCATTTTTAGCTATCCTTTGAAGTGCATTTTCGAGAGGAAGAAACAACTTTAATGCCAGGCCGACTTTGCAGCTCTCAAGGTCTTAGATCTTTATGGCAGCATCCAGGGCTTGCTTAGAATGCCGGCTCAGCCCTGTATTGCTGGCAGAACTTGACTTTGATCACTCGGTACATTTCTGATGCGAAGGACGTCTTCGAGTACTTCCTTGAAAATCGGTGCTGCAATCGCTCCCCCAAAGTAACCTTTGGCTGTGGGCTCATCCACTAGAACTGCCATGATGAACTCAGGGGCATTGGCGGGTGCGATACCCACGAACATGGCTCTGTATGTATTGCTGTGATACCCACCACTGGAGGCCTTGCGTGAAGTCCCGCTTTTGCCCGCTATTGCATAACCTTTGATTGCCGCGCGCTTTCCGCCTGCTCCAGGTCCATCTACTGCGAGCACTAGCATATCCAGAATACTGTTGGCGACGTCCGAGCTAATGACTTTACGCGATGGATGAGTCTTGCCTTTAATTATCGATAATAGAATCAGGTTTCCATCATTAGCAAACACGGTATAGGCCTGAGCCAATTGTGCCAAATTGACAGACAAACTGTACCCGTATGAAAGGCTCGCTGTGGCGATATCTGACCATACTCCCCTGGTTGGAATAGACCCAACACTTTCGCCAGGAAAGTAGACCGAGGTGTTATTTCCGAATCCCAGATCCAGGAGCAATCGCGAAATGACTGCGCCACCCGTCGGTATTGCAACCTTGCTCATACCAACATTTGAAGAGCGACGAATGATACCTGCTAAATCTAATTGGTTATCCCTTCCCACATCACGAATGGTATAACCATTAATCTTAACGAAACCTGGCGCTATCTGAATAATAGCGTTTTTATCCACGATACCTGCCGTTAAAACGGCGGCCATGCTGAATGGTTTAATGACTGATCCCGGCTCATACACGTCAGTAAATACACGATTTCGAATGACGCTTGCGTTAAAGCTTTTACGTGCGTTGGGGTTGAAGGAAGGCACCGTTGATAATGCTAGTATTTCCCCTGTTTTGGCTTCTATAAGAATGGCGCTTACCGATTTGGCTGCGTTGTCTTTAAGTGCTTTCCACAATGCTTTTTCGACGTAGTATTGAAGGGTGGAGTCAATTGTCAGGTACAGATCATCTCCTGGGGTTACAGGTTTATGTACCAGTATTTCGTTGGTGACACGCTTGCGCAAATTCAAGGTAAGTTCTTCAAGCCCAGACGTTCC
This sequence comes from Pseudomonas sp. NPDC098747, assembly GCF_044760045.1. Classification (NCBI taxonomy): domain Bacteria; kingdom Pseudomonadati; phylum Pseudomonadota; class Gammaproteobacteria; order Pseudomonadales; family Pseudomonadaceae; genus Pseudomonas; species Pseudomonas sp. NPDC098747. The sequence goes on from NZ_JBIWAL010000044.1 coordinate 34,943, forward strand.
GGAAAGTTGATGGTCATACATTAACTCGATGCCTTCAATGCCTGCCTGATCAATGTTGGTGAAGCCTAATGTCTGAGCCATCATCGAAGATTGCGGATAGAATCGCTTGTATTCCTGGCGCTCATACAAACCGGGAATAGATAATTCCATTACTCCGCTTGCGACCTCTGGACCCACCTTTCTGGCTAAGTAAGCGAACGATTTGCCTTGGGTGTTTAATGCCAAATGGCTGATCAGTGAAGCATCAACATCAAGATTTTCACTCAATATTGCTACCTGCTGTTGAGTTGGGGCGAACTGTTTAGGGTTCACCCACAAGGTGCTCACAGGTGTGGATACCGCCAAGGGCTCATTAAATCGGTCAAATATGGTGCCGCGGACGGGAATTGTTTCAATTAGTCGCGTTGAGCGTTTACGGCCTTCGTTATTCAAGAACTCATGAGAAAAAACCGTAAGATACGTAATTCTCGCCACAAGTACCATGACGAGGGCACAAAAAACAGCTAAAACTATCGTAAATCTGGGGTTTCGTGTTAGGCGATTCATACAGTTTTTCTGGCCCTGTACGTGCAACGGCATATAAGCCTAAAAGACTTATTACTATTTTACTTTGCAATATTCAGAAATAACGCCGCACATAAAGACTCATGCAAAAGTCATTTATGTAGGTGTTCATTTTTCCGATTCAGATCCAGGTAATGTCTAATTTCGATCCAAGAGAAAGCATTGACTGCCTAGGTTGATAAGGCTGCTTTATGGTGGATGGCAAAAGGATTTGTTGCAACAGTAACTTGTAGCCAATAGTGTTGCTTTTTGAGCAACGGAACCACTACGGAGAACGTTCAGTCATGAAGAAAATAAAGCCGCACAATTGCGTTATTGCTTCGCAAGTTTGTCACATCAGTGTGTCATTGATCACCCGCGTCCGTACGGCTAGGTAGGCTGTGCCGTGGTACTTATGAGGTTTTCATCGAGGTAGTGAACTTTCAGTGAGGCTTTGATGTGTAAACCCACGCTCGGACGCAGTGGCTGCCCATCTTATTGCTCTTTGAAAAAAAACGATTGGGTAAGTGCTCAGGTTTGGTTATCGAACGGTTTGCCCATGGGGCTGGTACGAAGGCCTATGGCAAGGTTTTTCCAAGGTAAATCCGCTGGGTCGGCAATCATCGGTCCAGGTGCTTTCGCGACGAGCACCGCGTGCGCCATCGGTTGAAAGTCGGCGCGGAAATGGACTGAACTTTTGTTGACCAGAATTTTCATTTTTTCCGGTTCTATACCCACCATCCGGTACAGGTTTCTATCCAGCATCTGGGTTTTTCCGGAACTCACACCTACCAGGATACCCTCAATTTTCAGGCACGCCGCAGGCCCTACATCCACCCGCATGCCGTTCATCATTGGGCCGTCGAATTGGCAACATCCGGCGGACATGGATACGACCTCAAAGCGACCGGCCAATGGTGCGTCGCCTGGAGTCATCGATTGCCCTCCCAATTCCATCTCTACAAAGGCGCCTACACCTGCACGATGGGCCTTGGCCACAGCCGCCGGATCGAAAATCAGCCCTATCGCTGCTTGCGTGGCACCATGCTTCAACAGCGCCCGAAGCATGCCCATGGTGTTGGAGTCTCCCCCTGCGCCGGGATTGTCCTGGGTGTCGGCAATCACCACGGGGCAATCGGCAGACGCCGATAAACGCATCGCCTCGATCACCGCATCATCAGGTGAAAGAAACTGAACTTTCCAATTCGACTCTTCATTGACCATTTTTTGATATAGCTGCTGAACTGCGTGCTCAACCGCTGCTTCGTCAGCCCCATATCCCCACACCACGGGACCACACTCCGGGAAGTCGGCTGCAGGAAAACCTGGTGCGAACGACAAGGATTGGACCTGACTGCTTTCCAGTGACTTCAGTTGCTCATACAAACCAATGGCAGGTTCAAGCAGGGTGCACATCGAATTGATCGGGATCAGGAAGGGTAACCGTTTCGAAACCCGCTTCAACTCACGCTTATCTTCGAGTAGCCAGGAGAGGAGATCGGCCGCTTTGGCGCCGGTGGCAGCCATATCGACATGGGGGTAGGTTCGGAAGGCGACCAATGCATTGCTGTTGGCAAACATGAGCTCAGTAACGTTCGCATGCAGGTCAAGGGAAGCAACGATTGGGACGTCGTTGCCGACGATGTCTCTCAGCCGTTTCAAGAGCGTACCCTCACCGTCGTCGACATGTTCTGCAACCATGGCACCGTGCAGATCCAGATATACCGCATCGATCTGCTCGCGACGTGCCGCTATCAGGATTTCTTCACTGATGCGCTCGAATGCATCCTCGGTAACATGTGCCGACGGACTTGCGCCTGCCCAAATAATGGGTACGAGTTCGTAAGCGAGTTTTTCTGCTTCGAGGATAAAACCGCCAATGGGGAGGTTAATGTCCCGCATAGCAAGAACCTCCACCCCTCGTGCCATTTGTGGGAACCCTTCGCCGCGCTCGAAGTTACTGTAGTGAGCTTTGGAGGGAGCGAACGTGTTGGTTTCGTGCTGGAAACCAGCGATCAAGATTCGAACTTTCATAAGACCTAGTCCTTTCCTGCCGTTTTAATTCAGTGCGCCGGGATGGTGTTTAGCTTGCGGACAGGCAGGCGGTTGGCGGCCAGTAATATCGAGCCGAGCAACAACAGCGCAGCCATGACGAGTAGTCCTGCTTGTGTGCTGCTGGTTAAGGTTTTGGCGTATCCCATGATCGTTGGGCTGAAGAAGCCACCCATCAATCCAATGGTGTTGATCAGTGCAATGCCACCTGCTGCCGAGTCGCCCTTGAGGTACTGGGATGGGAGGGTCCAGAAGATCGTGTAAGCAACCCAGACCGTTGCTGTTGCGATGGTCAGACAAATCATGGAAATAACCAGATGTGTGCTGAAAATCGTAGATGCGGCCAAAAACAGCGCGGCGAGCAGTGCGGGAACAGCGGTGTGCCAGCGACGTTCATTGAGTCGGTCAGACCGACGACTGAAGACCTGCATGGCGATGGCAGCGAGAATGTAGGGTATCGCTGAATAAAGGCCTATCTGCAGCAGGTCGGTGACGCCGGCTTCGCGAATGATCGTGGGGAGCCAGAACCCCAAGGTGTAGATGCCGCAAATCAGGCAGAAATAAGCCGCCGCCATCAGGTAAACCCGTGGGTCTTTTGCGACTTGCTTGAACGAATGGTGCTGAGCACCCGCCGGAGCTAGATTTTCAGTGACCAGCTGTTTTTCTTCGAGCGTCAGCCATTTGGCATCTGACGGACGATCAGGAAGGAACCACAGCGCCATGATCCCCAGCAGCACACAAGGCACGCCTTCGATCAGGAACATCCATTGCCAACCGGCCATCGACGCTGTGGCGTGAAATGAACTCATGATCCATGCGGAAAGAGGTCCGCCGAAAATGCCGGCAAGTGGGGCTGCGAGCATGACAATAGCCATGACACGTGCCATGCGATCCTGTCCGTACCAATAGGTGAGATAAAAGATCATGCCCGGCGCGAAGCCGGCCTCAAACACGCCCAGCAAAAAGCGCAAGATATAAAACGACGTTTCGCTTTTGACGAGAAACATGCAAGCGGAGGTTAAACCCCAAAGAATCAGTATTCGGCTAAACGTCTTCCTGGCCCCGATCTTAGGGAGCAGTAAGTTGCTGGGTATTTCAAACAGCGCATAACCGATGAAGAAAATACCCGCACCCAGACCATAGACCGCGTCTGAGAAGCCCAAGTCGCTTTGCATTTGCAGTTTGGCGAAGCCAATGTTGATGCGATCAAGGTAGGCAAAAATGTAGCAGATCAACAGAAATGGCAGGATGCGCCAGCTTATTTTGTTATATAGCGCTGCTTTTAACTCGACATTGTTTTTATTCATATTCAATCAGATTAATTCCGACCTCCGAGAACGTATTGACTGCATGAATCAGGAGGGACGCTTCATCGTGGATAACAAAAGCTTTTGTTGCAATAGCAACTTTTAGTCACTAGTGTTGCTTTTTGAGCAACGTAATGACCACGGAGAATGATCGACTATGAGGGAGATAAATCAGAGGAGATTGCGCTATTTCTTCGCGGTGTTGTCACACGGATCAATCAGAGGAGCAGCAGAAAGCCTTAACACTGCGCCCTCTGTCATCACCCGGCAAATAAAGCTGCTCGAAGACGAGGTCGGAGTGCAGTTATTCAATCGACAATCTCGTGGCGTAGAGCCCACTGAGTCGGCGAAATACCTGCTTGAGTTCTGGAGAGGTTGCCAATCCCAGCAAGAACAACTGGAGGACCGACTGCGAGCGCTGCAGGGGCTGCAAAGAGGAGAGGTTAGGATCGTCTGCAGCGAGGGGTTCATCGACCGTGTGATGGATGATGTCCTGGCCGGTTTTTGTAGCGATTACCCTGGGCTGAATGTGTTCATGGACGTTTTACCTAACAACTATGTGCTGACAGAAGTTGCAGAGAGCAGGGCTCATATCGGGCTCGCCTATAATCCCTCGGCACACGCTGATATTGAGTACAGGGCCTCTTCGCATCAACCCGTAAAGCTGCTCGTCAGTGCCCAGCATCCTCTTGCGCATCTAAAACATCCGGTCAGTGTCAGGGAAATGCTTAGCTACCCACTGGCGGTAATGCCCCCCGAATTCGGATTGGGTCATATTTTTGAGCTGTTGGTGCATTCTGAGAATATTGAAGTAAAACCCACCTTAGTAACGAACTCATTGGCCGCACTTCGACGGTTTGTCCTTCGCGGTAAGGGCGCCACCTTGACCGCTATTTTTTCGGCGCTTAACGAAGTCGAATCCGGTGAGTTGGTGGCATTGGAGATTGATCATCCACTGTGTCAGAACGTCAACGCTCGGCTCTTGGTAAAGCGAGGGCGCCCATTGTCGATTGCAGCGGATGAAGTTTTACGGCGAATCAAAACCCAAATGCAGATATTTACAGGCGAATCAAGTCACTTGCTTTCTGGCAATCCCGTGGCAGGGCGCTCCCCCAATTGAACTGTTTCTGGTCACATCACTATTCTGTTCGCGGTCACGGCGCAGGAGGGACTATGCAGTGGAGATCACTTAATGGTGTGAACCAGGCAGCGTTTACTTTTGTTGGTGGCCTGGCAGCCGGTGTGCTCACCGAAGGGCATCCAGTAATAATCATCGACATTGCCGATAAGGAAATCGCCGTGTCACCGAACAAGGCTTGCCCCGTCATCCTCTCCAGTACTCCTCGCACCCAGATCCTGTTGTTCCGCCACCCAATAGCAGGCGTCCAACTGGTCAAAGGGACAGTCGAAAAGGGTGAAACTCCAGCTCAGACCGCTCTGCGTGAATTGGGCGAAGAATCAGGCATAGAAGCCGCAGTGGTCGTCAGCGATTTGGGCTGCTGGGACGCAGGGCATCTCGACCAGATATGGTCATTTCAGCTGTGTCACACGCAGGCGCTTTTGCGTGAGCAATGGACTCATCAAACGCTCGATGACCATGGTCATATCTTCAGCTTTTTTTGGGCCCCGCTTGATGATTTGCCGTATGCCGACTGTCACCCTGTCTTCCGTCGAGCATTACGTTTCCTGACTGCCAAGCTCAAAGCGCAAGGTCATGTCGTGGCTAATGATCAAAGTACCTCTATATCAACGCAAGCTGCGACTTGATGTTCATAAGCGCCTGTCGAGAGGGTTGCTTCTGGCTTAAAGCGGCCTTGATAAACGCACACTTTTTCACAAAGACCTCCTGGCAACCATTCAATGGCAGAATCTCCCCAACTGACTGTTTTGGAGATCACCATGCTTCGTGCGTTTGAACGAAGACTCGACCCTTTTCCCCCTGACGAGGTACCGCCGCCACCCGCCGGCCTGGCGCGTTTTCTGTGGGCTTGTACGCGGGGCGCTCGCGGTTACATCCTGCTGCTTGCACTGGTGAGTGCCGCTGTTTCGATTTACGAAGCCTGGCTGTTTTCCTTCCTTGGGCAGGTCGTGGATTTGCTCTCGACCTGGCAGGCAGGCGGCGAAGCGGCCGCGCAGGAAAGTCGCGTGTTGTGGGGCATGGGCATCGTCATGGTGACCAGTGTCGGGCTGGTAGCGTTGCGCACGATGGTGCAACACCAGATATTGGCGATTAATTTTCCGTTGCGCCTACGTTGGGACTTCCATCGGCTGATGTTGCGGCAAAGCCTTTCGTTTTTTTCCGACGAGTTTTCCGGTCGGGTCACGACCAAGGTGATGCAAACCGCACTTGCGGTGCGTGACGTGCTGTTTACCCTGATCGAGATCATCCCAGGGATCGGCGTGTATTTCATTGCGATCATCGCGCTGGCTGGCGGCTTCGCTTTGAAGTTGATGCTGCCTTTCCTTGGCTGGATGGTGTTGTTCGCGCTGGCCATGTGGTATTTCGTGCCGCGCTTGGGCAAAGTCGGGCAAGAACAGGCCAATGCGCGGTCGATGATGACCGGGCGTATCTCGGACGCCTACACCAACATAACCACGGTGAAACTGTTCTCTCACTCCAATCGTGAAGCGCACTTCGCGCGTGCAGCGATGGAGGATTTCAAGCAAACCGGTTTTCGTCAGATGCGTCTGGTCAGCCAGTTCGAGATCGTTAACCAGGCCCTGGTGGTGGGGTTGATCATGTCGGCCGGTGGCTATGCCCTGTGGCTTTGGCATCAGGGTGAAGTCGGCGCAGGTGCGGTGGCGGCAATCACCGCCATGGCGTTGCGGATCAATGGCATGTCGAACTGGATCATGTGGCAATTGACCTCGCTGTTCGAGAGCATTGGCACCGTGCAGGACGGCATGGCGACCCTGACTCAAGGCACTAAAGTGCAGGACGCGCCGGGTGCTGGCGAGCTCGTCACCACCGGCGGCGCGGTGACTTTCGATAACGTGAGCTTCAATTACAACGGCGAACGCCAAGTGCTCGATGGCCTCAATCTGAGCATCCGGCCGGGCGAAAAAATCGGCCTGGTCGGCCGCTCCGGCGCCGGCAAATCCACGCTGATCAACTTGCTGCTGCGCTTCTACGACGTCAACAGCGGTGAGATTCGCATCGATGGCCAAAACATTGCGCACGTGACCCAAGACAGTCTGCGCAGCGCCATCGGCATGGTTACCCAGGACACCTCGTTGCTACACCGTTCGATCCGCGACAACATCGCCTACGGCCGTCCCGATGCAACCGACGCGCAAATTCGCAGCGCCGCCGCCAGCGCCCAGGCCCATGAGTTCATCAGCCAACTCAGCGACCGGCAAGGTCATAGCGGCTACGACACGCTGGTGGGTGAGCGGGGCATCAAGCTGTCGGGCGGCCAACGGCAACGCGTCGCGATCGCCCGGGTGATGCTCAAGAACGCGCCGATCCTGCTGCTTGATGAAGCCACCAGCGCGCTGGACTCGGAAGTTGAAGTGGCCATTCAGGAAAGCCTCGATGACATGATGCAGGGCAAAACCGTGATCGCGATTGCCCATCGGCTGTCGACGATTGCGGCCATGGACCGGCTGATCGTCATGGATGACGGACGCATTATCGAACAGGGCACCCACAGCGAATTGCTGGAAAAGAACGGCGTGTATGCGCGGCTTTGGCAGCATCAAAGCGGCGGATTTCTGGGTGAGGACAAGGGGTTGGTCGAGGCGCTGGATCAGGCGTGAAGGGAAGGGCGCAAGGTACGGATATCTTGAGTTCCGTCTATGCGCCCGCTATTCGCCGACAGTAGTCCTTGGCAACGATACGTAAACGCCAATTCGATAAGCCAGGCGATTGATCAAGATGTCAAAGATGAGATCCATTATCGATCCTGGCGCCTCCTGGGCCGCAGTAGCGTTACAGTTCCAATTTTTTTGCCATGATGATCGTTCGCTCCGAAGCGTGGAACTCGTCTCGGATTTTTTTAAAGCCAAGCGAAGCGTAAAAGCCTTCAGCGGTTATTGAAGAGGGGACGCGCAGCAGATCGCGTCCTTCGGTTATGGCGATTGATTGAATTCTATTCATCAGTTGCCTACCGATGCCCTTTCGCTGATGCGCCGGATCGACAAAAACACTTCGGACAACGTCCTGATCAAGACTGGCTGTCGCTACGATATGACTTTCGACTGTTGCAACGAACATCTGACGCTGCGTAAACAAGTGAAGGATCGCCTCTGGTGAAAAGCTTTGTTCCACTTGATTAATGATTTCGGATGAATAGTCCTGAGCATTTGACTCGCGCAGGGTGCCTATGATGATTCGACTAATAGCCAGGGCGTCCGTTGTCATCGCGATTCGAATCAGGCAATCCATTAAAACAATTCCTTCCATGTGAATGATTGATCGCAGTGAGCGGAGGGTCTACCCGCCAGCACGAAGGGCTTCTTTTGGCCGAGATCAGCCCGAATCAGGGGCGCTTAACAGCATGGTATGAGTGGCATGGGCATCCTCTGTTCGCATGAAGCCACAGTGCAAATAAAACGCATCTCCTTCTATCGTATCGGTGGAAAGTCGCACGCTCTGAAAGCGAAGAGCGGCATGTGCAACAAGCGCTTTTACTAGCGTCCGCCCGACATGCTGCCCTCTTGAAGAAGCTGCGATGTACACCCGTCGCAGCCTGGCTGTATTTGTCTGAGTATATGGATCGACTGAAAGGCCTCCGATGCCTATCAGTTGCCGGTTCAAATAAGCTGCCATAAGACACTCGCCAGGTGCATCGAAGCGATTTGTTCTGGAATGCCATTCGGCAATCAGGCGGGTGAGAAACCTGAAACCTTCTCCAGTCGCCTCTTTTTCCAGGGTCAGAATCTGTGGCGGTAGGTGCACGATTTGATGGATCTCGACTTGGTTCATTTCTCGTCCTTGATTTGGCGTGAGCCTCGTTAACGTGATTGCAAAAATCCACACACTGGTGAACTCATTCTGCCAACCTGATCAATCAGCGTCAGAGTTGCGGGAGCAGGGAAGCTCCCGCAGTCTTGATTCTACTCAGAGGTTGGCCTCGGCCAGAGCGGTCTCGATGAAGCGCACTGAGCTCTCCATCGCTTGCTGGCCTTCCGGCAACATGGAGGAGTAGAAGTGCCAAGCGTGGAACATCGCAGGCCACACTTCAAGATTGACTCGGACACGGTTGTCCGCCAAGTGGTTTGCAAGGCGCATCGCATCACTCAGCATCAGCTCGTTTTCACCAATCTGTATCAGAATTGGGGGGAGGCCGGTGACGTCCGCAAAAACAGGCGAAGCCAAAGGATGGTTAGCAAGTGTGTCGCCCAGAAATGCTCTGGCAAGGATATCCAGAACAGGCTTGGAGTTCAGCGGGTCCAAGCCTTCACGGTTGCTCATCGATGCGCCGGTGTGTTCAAGGTTTGCCCAGGGCGAGATCGAGGAACCCACCGCAGGCAGCGGAAGCCCTTTGGCTTTGGCTGCTACCATCACGCTCACAACCATCGCGCCACCAGCCGACTCGCCTGAGAATGCGATCTTGTTAGCCGGGATTTTCTGCTCAAGCAACCACTCGTAGGCGCGCAGTGTGTCGTCGATGGATGCAGGAAACTTGTGCTCCGGTGCAAGGCGGTAGTCAGGCATATACACACGAGCACCAAGCATTTTTGCGTAGTTGCCGCCAATGCCGTGGTAGCCATCTGGACGGCCAACAATGTACGCCCCCCCATGGATGTACATGACAACTGCGTCGGTCTTGACCTCATCAGGTGTCACCAGAGTGCCTGGAACGCCCCCCATGTCGACAGCTTTGAATTCAACGCCGGTGGGCGCTGGATTCTGCGCGAGCATATTTGCGTAGGCGTCGCGGATATCGCTCATTTTCGTGGTGGTATCAATACCCTTCAGGACGGGTACCAAATCGGTCAGGCTGTCGGCCCAGATTTGAACGGCTGCTTTTACTGTCGGGTTCATTTTTGTGATCTCAATTGAAGGTGATTGATGAGTTAGCTAATTGAGATAATATTCGTGTAATTGGGGAATAGGGTTCCCTATAAAGGGTTCAATAACGCCCGGACGTTGAGCGACTGAGACCGTATGGAAATTCATAACCTGAACGATATTGCGGCTTTCGTGAGCTCGGTGAATGCTGGAAGCTTTACCGCTGCGGCCAAGCAACTTGGACTCACTCGGTCGGCGGTAGGCAAATCTATTGTCAGGCTGGAAGCTCGATTGCAGGTGCGTTTACTTAACCGCACAACCCGCAGCCTAAGCATGACGGACGACGGTCAGGTTCTCTACGAGCGCTGTGTTGGCATCCTTCAGGATCTCGACGATGTCGAGAGTGCGCTGGCGTTTCGTCGCTCGACACCTAGTGGGCGATTGCGCATGAGTCTGCCAGTTGCGCTGGGTAGGCTTCACGTTCTGCATCACATCGAATGTTGTCTGAAGGATTGGCCTTCTCTAAGCGTCGACGTTACGTTTTCCGACCGACTGGTAGACCTCATTGATGAGGGATTTGACCTGGCCATGCGCATTGGCCCGCCTAAAGAAGATTCTCGATTGCTGACGCGCACTGTGGCGTACCAGCAAATGATCACCTGCGCTTCACCCCAATATTTGGTTGAACATCCAGCGCCTCAAACGCCAGAAGAGCTGTCTGCTCACGAGTGCCTGCATTTCGTCAGCGGCGGAAGATTACTTCCGTGGAATTTTCGGGTAAACGGTCAGCCGGTCGCCTTCACTCAAGGTGGACGGCTACAGATGGACAGCGCTGAGGCGCTGCATCATTGCGCGATGGCGGGCTTGGGCATTGCGACACTACCGTCGTACGTGTTGAGCCAGGAATTACGCAGCGGCAAGCTCGTTCAACTGCTCTCAGAACACGCGGAGGTAGCAGAACCCATCCGGATCATCTATCCCAGCAAGCGACATCTTTCTCCCAAGATCCGTCTTTTCATCGATAAGCTGGTAGACGCATGGTCGCCATGCCCTCCATGGGAACAAACGCAGAATTACCCTGATAGTTAACCTCTGCTCATGTTCGCAGACGGCTGAACGGCCAATAACTACCAGTCCTCAGCCGCCATATATAAAGGCATCGCTTTTTACTCTTCGGGTCCGGATGCCATCTTCCAACTCCCGTAACTTCTCAAGAAACCGAAATACGCTATCGTTGCTCGACTATTGAAGAAGGAACGCGGGTACATGGCCGACTCTTTTACCGCTGAGCGAAACAGTGCCTGGTCGGTGTTTCTGATCTTTCTGCGGCTCGGATTGACTTCATTCGGTGGTCCCATTGCGCACTTGGGATACTTCCACAATGAATTCGTTACGCGACGGCAGTGGTTGACCGAGCGCAGCTACGCGGATCTGGTCGCGCTCTGTCAGTTTCTGCCAGGACCGGCTAGCAGTCAGGTCGGCATCGCCTTGGGCCTGTCCCGTGCAGGCTATCGCGGCGCGCTGGCTGCCTGGGCCGGGTTCACGCTGCCGTCAGCGATGCTGATGATTTTGTTTGCGCTGGGCCTGTCGCGTTATGGCGCGGCTCTTGCGCCCGGCGCTCTGCATGGCCTCAAAGTCGTGGCTGTCGCAGTGGTTGCTCAAGCGGTGTGGGGAATGGCACGAAACCTGTGCACAGACATGCCGCGAATTACCCTCATGGCAATTGCCGCCTGCGTTGCGTTGCTCGCACCGTCGGCATGGGGGCAGGTCAGCGTGATAGTCGTCGCCGGACTGGCAGGCCTGATGCTGTTCAAGCCCGTACAACGTTTCGAGCACGATGCGCTGTCGATACCAATCAGCCCCCGGGTCGGAGCGATGTGGCTGGCCCTGTTCCTTGTGTTGTTGGTGGGGCTGCCGCTGCTGGCCGAGCGGGTGTCCGATCAAAGCCTGGCCATGGTCGACGCCTTCTACCGATCCGGTTCCCTGGTGTTTGGCGGCGGCCATGTCGTTCTGCCGCTGCTGCAAGCCGAGGTCGTGCCCTCCGGTTGGGTCAACAATGAAACGTTCCTGGCGGGGTACGGTGCTGCGCAGGCTATGCCGGGTCCGTTGTTTTCGTTCGCCGCGTTTCTCGGCGCCTCGATGAACGTGCCGCCGTCAGGTTGGGCAGGTGGGATGATCTGCTTGCTGGCGATCTTTGCTCCAGCGTTTTTGTTGGTTGTCGGCGCCTTGCCTTTCTGGGAGCAGTTACGGCGTAGCGTGCGTGCACAAGCCGCGTTGGCCGGCGTGAACGCGGCTGTCGTCGGCCTGTTGCTGGCCGCGCTTTATCAACCCGTGTGGACGAGTGCGATCCTCAAGCCGCAAGACTTCGGACTGGCGCTGGTTGCCCTGATTGCGCTGATGGTGTGGAAGTTGCCAGCGTGGCTGGTTGTTGTCGGAACGGGAGTGGCGGGGTGGGGGTTGAGTGTCATGGTATGAAGGGCGGCACCTCTCAAAGCCTATTCGATGCATAAATAATTGGAACGGCTCTTGGACGCGCTCGCCTAATGATTAGCTTGTGAATAATCACACAGGCAATGTGCCAATACCGGCATTCTCCGAGAGGTGATCAACGTGGCTAAAGACGAGAAGAAAAGCAAAGGTGAAGCTTCGAAAGCCAGTAAGGAACTGAAGGACAAAAAGTCATCACCTGCCAAAAAATCAGCGGCGGCCTCGACGCTTTCGAAGTCTTCCGATAAGAAAGTGTCTAGTCCTGAAATAGGTTTACACCTTTTTCACCCCAACGCCCGATGCACCGCGTCGGGCGTTTTGTATTTTAAGGACAGGTGCGGTCGCTC
>NZ_JBIWAL010000045.1:0-47096 GCF_044760045.1 Pseudomonas sp. NPDC098747
ACAACCATCATTATAATTGAAATATAAAGGTGTAAAGACGGATTCCTTGCTAGCACGCTAACGTTCATCAGACTTAGATCTCTCCTTCAATATCTCTTCGCGCAGTTTAGCCTTTGCCTCATCAGCGTAGTTATCAATTATATACTTTATAAATTGAGACCCAGTAATTTGTCTTCGCGCATCGGCGCTTAAGTCGATAGCCGCCTGCGTTGCCTTGTCGAATCGTTCAACCCCAACATGAGCAACCGCAGACACTGACTTACTCCCGACTTTGTTCGGGCACATACAACCTCCTAGAATGACGAAGACACCGCCAATAATATGTAATGGCAGTGCAACAACACATTAGCAACTCGAGCTTATTCAGCTTACGCTGTCAGTATCCGAGCAGATACGTGAATAAAGACTCGAAGATTTCAGAAGATCTGCATCTTTTTGCAGCAATGAAAATAGAGCAACTTGACGTTCTTCGACAGTTTTCATATTTGCAAGGTTAAGAAGGCCATCAACCATATCAGGAGAAATGTTCCTGAATTCAATATTACTCATGGCCCGATCCACCTTTAGCAGCAACGACTGTTTTAGGGCATCGATCAATGCATCTGACGCGGTAACAATTAATACACCTAATCGGACAAAGCCCTTCACTCCAGGGACATCTGTTAGCTTGCTCGTGTGCACCTCTTCTGGATCGAAGCGTAGAAACAAATAGCCTGGAAAAAGCTGCTTTTCCGAGGTTCTTGTCTCCCCGCAATCGCTACGTGCCCTTATTTCGGTCAGGGTTGGAGAGTAAATTTCGATCCCCAAAAACTGCATTTTTGCCTCGACCACAGGCAAAGCGTTGCGATTATGAATGATCAAATACCAGCTTTTCATCCCGAATGTTTTCCTTGTAGGCAAGCTCCGCCCGAAACGCGCCGTGACGTGGCAGGCTCTGGCTGCTGGCTGCTGGCTGCTGGCTGCTGGCTGCTGGCTGCTGGCTGCTGGCTGGGAAGACGACAGCATTTTTTGATGACGTATTTTCATTACAGATGCATTTTTAGCTGACGAAATATTGTAGTTTCAGGTGAAGCACACAAGTCAAAAATCGTAATTTTCTATTATTAGTGTTCTTTTTCCCCTGCAATCTGCCAAAAATGCAAGATTTCAGGCGCTGAAAATGACCTCCGCCACCAAAAAATTCATAGGCAGCCGGATCAGAGCCCATCGAAAATCGAAAGGGGTTTCTCAAGCCGTGTTGGCTGAAATGATGGATTGCGAAATCTCAACAATCAGTCGCTATGAGAACGGAGGCGGTGTACCCGACAGTGAGCAGCTGCTGAAGCTTGCAAAATATTTCGGTGTGTCCCCGATGGATTTTCTCCCGGTCGAAGAAGATGCTAAACGGCAGCGCATTCGAGAGCTACAATCAAAACTGGTAGGTCTGGTATACAAAATCGAAGACGCAGATATTCTTGAAAACCTCATCAATGCCGTTCAAATAATTTACCAAAAAAAATAGCAAAAATATTACTTCAGAATGTTGACACCCTGGCTTTAATTGGCCTGCGCGTGCAGAAACTCACAAGCGTAAAATTTTAAGAGCGATGGCAATTATGAAATCAACAAACTTAGAGCTATTGATTACAAAGTTGGGAGCTTCGCATTCAAATTTAATTTCTGATGGAATAGTATCAAACAAACCGCTCGAACGTCTTTATCAAGACTCAGATTCGCTTGAACTTGAGCCAGAGCCCGGGTTAGAACTTATTTTTTATTCTGACACAGAGCGCTTTGAGGCAATTCAAATAACACTGGGCAACAACATGGGGGAAAAACTGGAGATTTATAAAGGGGAGCTGCCTGAAGGTTATGCTATCGCAACAAATCAATCTCTTGTCCGTGCAATTTTTGGAACGCCATTCCAGACTAAAGGGCCTATGGAGATTCCTGGAACGGATATCACTATAGGAGCCATAGATAGCTATGTACTCAACCCCGATCTTAATGGAACGGCCTTTGTGTATTTTCAGTACGCTCCAGATTTGCGCGTAGATCGCATTGAGTTTTCGGTTTTTGATCGAAACTAACTTAACCCCCTTCTGCACTTTCACCTTTTTTCATTCCATACACAGGCGTACGGCATCTCTCACGGCTACTAAACGCAGGGAACGGCCACATGACTGTGTTCAAAAACTGTCTTGACGGACGGCCAACCGAGCCCCCTTCTTTGGTCCTCAATGACAGCCCGCAATGACGCCAAACAGATGAAGTAGGCAGAAGGAATGCCAAAGCCCACCGCTGAATGGGGCTTTGGCCAAACATTACTGAGTAATCTTCAACGGATTGCCGAAGCGTCTGAGGTACATCTCACCAAACCTGTAAGAAGCGTAATCGGTCATGTGCCCGATGTCTCGGACTCGCTGGCCATGCTGCAAAAGCATCGCCTCTATCTGGGCCAGCAGGGGGCGACTTTGTTCGGCACGGACTTGCTGACGCTGTGGCGGCGTCATGGCCCGCGTGTCGGCAACGATGGCAAACAAAAACACGCTTATTGCTCTCCTCCATGGCCTCCAGAATCGAGTTGGAGCCGATAAACTGGGTAATCGGCAAGAAGGTCGAGGCACCGTTATCGATTACCGAAACGCTGTCAGCACTCAATATTGCTTCAAACAGCGGGTCGAATAACCGTATTGACCGAGAATCGACGACACCAAGGATTTACCCACACCGCCTTTGCCTTGCAGGGTCCAATGGGTGGTGCCGTTCATCAATGTTGGTTCAGTCATTGTTTCGTTCCTGTGTTTATAAAGTAGATGTAACAGGCAGCCGAACGCTTCGCACGGCGCCATTGCAGAAATAAAGGTGGTGGGACTATCGAAAAACCAAGGGCGCTGCCCTTGGTTATCCCGCAACTGCCGCGTTGGGCTCGGGAGCGCGGGGTGGTGAAGCAACCCCACACTCCCAAGGCGAAACTGGATTGGATCGGGGCTGTTCAAGGGTGCGCTTCGCACGGAACTCCGTTCGCCGCGACGCTGAAGCTGTCACGACGAGCCGGGGTCGCGTCCCTTGATCTGAGCGAACAATCCTGAATTTCAGCAAAAAAGAAACCGCCCCAGCCGAAGCTGAAGCCGTTCTGCTGACCTTATCGCTGGTCCCACAGCAATCGGAAACGTGATGTACACGTCCACTAACCTCCATGAAAAGTGAGTTGTGTTCTTGAACGGCACCGTCAGCCGTAATCTGCCCTAAGCCCTGGTGCGTGGATCGGTGCAATGGCGTGTCCTCGACGACGTGGCCACCGTCGCCGAAATTAGGCAGGCGCTGGACAATGCCTCGATAGAAAAAGCCAAGCGAGACACAATCGCCCGCGCTGAAGCTGCGCAGTTTGCGGCAGAGGTGCAGCACCTGAAGGCTTCGCCGGAGTCCGCGAACCTGGTACAAGGTGAAGACCGTTACAGTGGCGTCCTGGCAGCGAAGAACATTCGCAAGATGCTGAAACGTGCTTTCCCTGCTGTGAATTTTTCGGTGCGTAAAGCCAGCTATGGCAGTCTGACTATCGAGTGGACAGATGGCCCCACAGAGAAGGAAATCGAGGAAGCTGCTGGCAGCTTCAAGGCGGTTATTCCTGCGGGCAGGACGATATGTACAAGTATGAGAGAACCGTTCCACCATGCGGTAAATACCCGAAAGCTTCGGGTCAATTTTTTGATTGATTTATCTAGATCTCAATGTTTTTCAGGTTTCTGTAAAGTGAAGCTGTGACTATACTTGATTGAACGAGAAGAACATGCCGAACCCGGTACGGGGTCGGCATGAGAATCTGAAGTTAACTATAAAAAATTAACGCAACAAATTCTTAGAACTTGACGCTGTCGTTTCGCTTAGTGAGCCAAAGGAATCACACAATAGCCAACCACCCAACCAAAAACCGGGTTAAATTTTGATCCAACTAACACTGCGCAGCTATCAGCAATATTCGAAGGGGCCGTGTATACGCCGCTAACGGGGTCAAAGTGTCCATCGCCGATCAATTTCCAGTCTAATAGATCCGCGCCTATCTCCGCGCCTTGGTTGAAGACGAACAAACGCTTTTGTTGTGAAGGGCGGAGTGCATCCATAGTCACTGGTGTGATTTGTATATTCCACTGCAAGTTTTCTCTTAGTGTCAGTATGAATGCAGTGTCAATAGTGTTGGTCGCGTTATCCCTGCCTGTCACCTTTGCAAAATTGAAGGCTTGATTTCCCACATCCATAGCGGATCTTGTTGGTGGCGTGTATACCGTCTCAATACCGTTCGCCTGTGACAGTGCCCCCGGCCCATCCAATGTCCAGTTGACGCTAGGTTCAACAACACTTGTGGCGGCAGATAGCGGGACATTCTGGGCGCTGGAAATCTGCGAAACAGTTACCTTGAAGGAAGGGCTTACAGTGATGGACTTAGAGATCACATGCACAAGTGCATTAGCGATTTTTGGACCTCCTGGCTCGTTAATCGTAGCAGTCACCATGACTCTTTGGGCTGTCAGTTCAGGGTTAATCGTGGGCGGCGCTTGGTAGAGCCCATTAATACCAATAGTGCCGGGTGTCCCTGCATCTATTGAGCGAACCGTCCAGTTCACTGGGACCGTTGGGACGGGAGCGAGCGTGAACTGCCAATCTCCGCCCACAACTACTGTTGGTTGTGATGGCGAAACTCTGTAGGAACTCTTTATTGGATCCAACTGACCGAAGCATGCGAGGTCGCCCGGAATAGCGGCGTCTCTCAATTGCAAATTGTTTTTTTCCGGGAAGAGTAGATTAGCTAATGTGAATGTATCAATTCCAGGTACCTGGAAGGCGTTAAACTGTACAAAGGGTTGTTTCAGAAAATGATTCATTTGTGCCAGAAATCCATACATCATCTCCCACCCGAACTTCTGATCCAATACCCATTGCTCATTTACACTCCCAACAGTACTCAAGGGTGACTGGTGGACAAATTGCACGACGTTGTGATTCATGACCGTTGCACTCGATGTCACATCGGAGCTGCAGGTAAAGAGGCTTTCTCCATAAGAGTTATAATTATCTTGTGGGCGCGTAAAACCTGATCTTAGAGCATAAAGTTTTTGCGGATAAGCGACACTCCACCGAGCCTTCAAGCTTGCTCCGGATGGTTCTACCCTCATTCCTGTTGCCGGCGTCGATGGAGGAGCTAAAACATAGGGTGGAGTAGTCGACGAAGTTCCTAACTCCTTAGTTACAATTGCACCATCAGCAATTCTCGACTCCTCTTTATAATAAAATGAACTCACAGGAATACTTCCGCCGGTCGCCACCAAACAGCAGGCCAAGTCAGATGTATTTGCATGCTCAACATCAAAATCAACACTTGGAAACTGCGCTTTATAAGCAGGCATAATAATATTTTCGAATACAACTTTACTGGATACTAAAACAGCTCCAGAATATAGCCTCTCGCCGCTGGAATCCACATCGTCAGGAATTAGATACTTGAAATCAGAATTTTGTGTTGGCATATCCCCATCTGGAAGCCCTGCACTTGCCTTGGTTCGTATGAACAATACGACCGCGCCATCACCATAGGCAGTGCTGTCCCTCTCCTTTCCACCAGGAGCGGGCTGGGTGCGCACTCGAAACCTTTCTGGTGTGAGCGGGTCATTTCCGGAATTATCAATCATGCCCAACAAGTATTTCTTTTTCTGTTCGTCGGCAGCTTTATACAGTTGCTCGAAATAGTCCCCTATTTTTATTTGATCATTCATCCCGCTCAGAAAATCAGCCTTGAAGTCGACGCCGTTACCGAGATTAATAAAAACTTCACCCTTTTCGCTAACGGAGCCCAACGACTCCTCCAAATCAATGTCCATTGTCAATCGACAGTCGCTATTAAGGATAATTCGACTGAAGTTGTCTACGCGCGAAAGTTGCCCCTCCCCGCCCATTACCTGAGTGAAAGATCCTCCCTGAAACAGCATCATCAGGCCGGCCTTTGAGTTGTTCAGGTTGGCATTCTCGAAAGATAAAACGGGATTACCCAGCGTCAGATTTTTGATTTCCAAATAGGTGCCAGCAGACAACGGGATATTATCGGAAATGGGTGGAATAATATTCGCCTCACCCGCTTTTGAAATAAACTGCTCAAAAAATAGAGTGTTAATTTTTGTGCGATTATAGCAAACAATAGAGTCCCACTTCAATGTACAGGATTTACCATCCAGCCAGCTTAAAACGTCAGCGCGAGAATTTCCTGCCGAAACACTTTTCATATTGCTCTTCCATTCATTTTAATGAGTATGCGGATACATGCACGCGGCAAATAGATTTTGACTTGATCAAAAACTAAGATTGATCAGCTATATGCCCAGCGTGATCCTGCAATGGCAGGCTGAGCCAGTTGAGCCATTCCAAATTTCTGAGCAACACCTGCACGGGTAAGGGAAGAGAGCGCGTGCCCTCCGGCATTTGAAATAGACTTAGCGGACCCGGCCAGTGGCTGAAAGGCTACATTAATGGTCTCTTTTGCAGAAGCCACACTAGTACGATTCATTGCCGTCTTAACTACAGTACCCCTTGCGTTGGCATAAAGTTGACCAGTTGAAAACATTCCGCCCCTCCCACCAAAGCAAGTCATAAGTGTGAACTCACCCGTATCTAAAACTAACCCGGAGTTTGCTACAAGGGTATGCAGTTTTGTTCCATTCATTGCGCCGACACCGTTATAGCCAGCAATCGAATTACCTGGATATCCGTGTGCAAACACGGCGTTTTTTTTTCCAATGAATCTCACCCCTCCCAAATAGTTACTACCATTTCGGAAGGTTAGGGTGGTTGAATACTTCGCCGCCGCAGCGCTCGCCATACGACTCCAAATTGCATAACCCGCTACGCCGAGACCTGCCGAGGCAATGCCTAGACCCAAAGCGGCCCAGCCTAAGGTCTCTGCATAGTCTGGATCACTGTCCAAGTAACTGGCGGAGGCAATTTGTACAGCACCTCCCGCGATCGCCACTCCCGCAGAAGCAAGCGCTAATCCACCTCCCAACCACAACCCCAGAGCTATCCCTCCAATCGCGCCAGGGATAGCCAATACTCCCAGAACAACAGAGGCTAAGCCCAATCCAACGCCCAGCCCGGCTTGCCAACTGAGATGCCCTGTCGGATCTATTAAATTGACTGGATCAAGCAGGCAATATTGATATCGATTTACGCCGGCTCCGTCAAAGGGGCTTAGGCTGTCAGGTGAATAGAACGTTTTAAGCGTCGGGCTGTAAAGCCTGTAGCCATTTCCCAAATGATAACAACCCGTCTTCCCGTCAAGGGTAAGACCATTAAAACCAGGAGTACTATCCAGCGTACGTATTCCATACGGCGTACTAGCGTTCACCCCAGAGTCAATGTTCAATATTTCCGATATTTCTTTCTGAGCACAGTTCATTTTGTTTTCCATGAAAAACGCCTAAATAGATGATGAGCCATTGCACTCGCTGTCTCCTCAAACCGACGTTCTCTCGCCATAGTCGGAGTAATTATAATTTTGAATTGAACCTACTTGAGAACCGTCAGACAGGTTAAATGTCAACACGCTGCGAACCGTACCGGATACTTCTGTTCCAAAGACCTCCAGCGTGTAGTGAGTATCATTTTTTTGACGGCGAAGACGGCCAAGCAGGATATCGCCCATCCGAAGATACAAGGAGGTTTCACGCTTTTCGAATACACCGCTCGACAACTTAGTTACGCTCACCTCGCCCACCAATGCACTGTCGTCATAAACATACCTGAGTGCACTGTTGCCGTCTGGACTGATAATCTGATTCAAACGCCCCAGAGCATCATATAAATATCTGCTTGCGGTTGCCTCACCTGATGTTTTGAATTCAACTAGTTGATTGGCAGAATTAAACATCAAGGTGTTGCCACTTGGATCAGTAGAAACATTCCCATTGATATCATAGCCGTATGTTTTAACGACCCCGGGGTCACTTTCACTTGTTTTTTCAGTATATTGGCTAACTCGATCATAAAGAAAACTGAACGTCGTCGATGGCGTTGTTGTTGCCGGGAGAGTTGCCGATGATGTGCCATCGAGTCGAGAAAACCCCTTGAAATTATAATCAATAGTTTTATTATTAGTGGTGTTTCCGATCGTGCTGATGTCTAGTTGATTTATACCATCATAAGCAAAGCTTTGCATTACACCTTGATTATTTCCAAAGGTGGTATTCTTCGTGCTCAATACAGAATCAGGAGTATAGGTATACTCCATCATCAGTTTTCTGTTGTCATTCACGTAAAAACTTCTGGAGCGCTCTAAGCCGAACTCATTGTATTCAAAATTTATTTCTACAATAGTAGTATCCAACTCATTGCCGCCAAAGCGCAGTTTAATTGATTCTACTTGCCCGCCCCCATATGCATTTTTACTGACATATCTATTCACTAGTTTAAGAATTGATACGCGATCCGGACCGCTGGTGGCAGCATAGGTTTGCGCCGTCAGCTGCCCCGCAGCACTATAGCTGTTACTTAGATCAATACCCTGTAGTGGGTTTGTAAAATCAACATGTGGAAAACCTAAATTAGTCACATGTGTTGAGAACTTTGTATAACCTGCAAATATTCGATAGGGATCGGTTGCCTCGTCCGGGTAGCCAGCATGTATAGACGTTTTAGCTCCATAATCATTATATACATATCTCAGAGAACACTGCTGAACAGCTGCCGTCAACGTGGTATCTAACCCCTTGGACAGTATTTCATTAAGAATCAATAACGCAGGCACCTTTTCTGTGAGCGCTTGCTCGTTGAGAATGATGCTTGCCATGTCCGGACGACGCTTATCGATATTTAGTGGATGGTCTGAGGTATGCAGGCTTCTGGCAATTTTATATAGCTCGGTTAGATATCGACCAGGCGAGAATAGAGACTGGATAGAGCTTACGTTGGCATAGGATGCCGCTCGAGGCGGGAACAGATCGTCAAAATCAGGTGCACCGTTCAATGCTTGACGCAAAGCTACAGACAAGGCTTCTGGCTGCGGGTGAATGCCTAACTTTGGCAAATGTTGCATGATGGGCTCATTACGTGCCTGCATCGCCCGGTATAGACATGTCAACAGGTTTACACGAGACGTCGCAAGCTCATGAATCTGTTTGACCTGCTCTTTATCGTGAGAAGGCAGCTTTTCCAGCAAATGATCGCAAGGCATTGCCGCAATATCAAAGACCGTGGAGCACCCTTGATCGATGAGCTCAGTTATGGCGTTTTCCGCGGAAAATGAAAGTCCCTGAATGTCTGATTCATTGCTCATGTATTACTTCCCTCTTGGTTGGATGTATCGAATAGATAGAGTGCATCAGTCAAGGCGCTCGTAAGTTTTGTCAATTGTTCCTTGTTAAAATATCGGCTGCTATATCGCTTTGGCTTCTTTCGACAACACCGCTGTCACGACTGTAGTCAATTCTTGAAAATTTGGAAGTCTGATTTTAGACCGCGACTTAATTTGTTTTCGATTTTGCTCGATGTTAGATTGGGTATAAGTATCTTGTGCTCATATGTATAAATGCTCGTGGAACGCTACGAGTGGCTACCGGGTAAAAACTTTATGGTTGCCTGGCAGACAGCTGGCCACACGATATTTCCAAGCCATTCTCGACTTTTACTTTATTTAATTTAAAGAGAACGCCATGACAGAGCTCGACAACACAACCTCGTCGCAAATGACGACGGCTATCGCCCCCCCGATTTTCTCAGAGGCCTATAACTTTCAAAGTACGACGTCCGGCGTTAACAGTAGAACAGGATGTTTGCAAGCAACCTCAGTATTGGGGACGGTTGTAAATGGACTGGCCAACTCTGTCAGTTATAGCCTAGCTCTATCTGTTGGGGTATCGAACTATTACAGTAGTTCAGCTAATTTTGAAATTATCGGAACCAGACTTCTTGAGTTTGGATTTAACACTCCAAGACTTCACTTGCATCAAGGATTGAAGAAGATTTATTTTGCGAGTGGTGAGGTTGACGACGTTGAGCTTATTCCAGGAAGTATGACGCGTTACAGACCAAAATATCACCGCGTCAATGATTTGGTAATAGACGAAATCTTCATCGGCGTGCACGTGGATGCTCACTGGAAAGTTTCCTATAAAAATGGAAACGTAGAGTACTACGACGATCAAGGTTATCTCACATACATGTACTCTACTTCAGGTGCTGGCCTGAAATTCGATTGGGTACTAAGCCCTAAACTGGGATTATATCCAAGGCTCATTAAATCACTGGACTCCGAAAATGAATTAACCATAACAGCGGCGGAGGTGGGTCAAAACTACCAACTCACTATCGTTGAGAAAATGGATGGCAAAGAAACCACAGTTATCGTTGATATAACCAAGCGGACCAATGTCTCCCAACCAAACAACTACTATATAAGTCGCATTAGCTTACCAAATGTCAGCACAAAGCAAACAATGTTTAACTATGAAAAGCCCTCAAACATTGATTATTACGTACTTAAATCTATATTTAAACCAACTGGGGAGGTGCAGGAAGCAACACTGTCCAGTACATTACTTAAATTCTCTGACTCGGTCAGCTATCCGGTTGTTGAAAAACTTACTTCATATGATGCCGAAGAAGGCACCGCACGAAATAATAAATCAGAAGTTACGTATAGCTACGGCTTAAAAAATTCCGACGGCGATGTGCTCAACAGTAATAATTATAGCGGGTGGTCTGTCGGAAAAGTACAACGCAATGACATTGATAACTGCATCATGCTTTCCAGTGATTATGAATACACTGTCACTGAAACATATGGTGATAGAACCATTCAAAAAACCTATAACCGTTTTCATTTGCTTGTAAAAGAAGAAACACATGCGATATCAGCGAGCCCGGTCATAAGCGTTGTAACTACGTACACATACCCTTTGGTAGCAGGGAACATTCAGGCTCAACAGAACAATTTTTCATTCTGGACCACGATGACTACTGTCTATACCATCGGTGAAAATACGCGCACAGAGACACAAACATGCACTTGGGATGATTATGGAAATCAGCTCACGTTTACGCAAGCATCAGGAATAACTCAAACCAATACCTACTATCTTAAAGACTCTACTGCCGCAACGGGGTGCCCGCCGAGCCCTCTATTTCAACGTCACCTAAAAGAATCAACTACCACCCCTTCTCTGCCCGCCCCTGGCATCACCCCTTCCCAAACAAAGTCTTCCTATACTTATACCGGAGTTTCGGGCAAGCGCTATGAGGATCCAATATTTAGCGTGCCAACGTCAAAAGTGTATGTTACCCCATCAATGACATTACAGCTGACAAAATCCGTCAACTCCCTTCTAATGGAGACCCACACCTACGAGACTCGTCAAACTAATTTTTTGCTATTGGGCGTTAAAACCAAAACCAAAATGACTTCTGGTACTGCATGGAATGAAACTCGATATGCATGGAGCGTAATTGGTCAAAAGGAAAAGGTAAAAACCGTAACCACTTATGCCGCAAAAGGTTCAGAGGAGGCGGCTAGTGAAACTACGGCAAAAGGCGGAGATGTAACGTTCCAGCCATCCTCAGGAAGAATCATTGAAGAACGTTCACCTTTTGATGCCCTAACGTTCTATGAGTACGACGTTACAAATATGTTAACGAAAAAGACAAGTTACAACGGCTCAACGGATAAGGAAATAGAGAGCTATGCTTTTCAGCATTGGTATGAGGCAATTACCGATGCCCCTTCGGAAGACGAGAACGGCACAAGCCTTTGGGCAAATCGCTATACAGTAAACTATGCCAGTGGATTGCAGCTATCTTACTACTTGAACCGTGATGGGCATCTAATTTTTGTCGCAAAAGAAAACAGACCGTCAAGCGCCACGCCACCGTACGTTGCAACTTATGCAAACGTCTCTCAAAAGTTAACCTACGACCGGAATAGCCCAGCCCCCCTCGTCAAAACAGATACTGAAATCGATTATATTATTCACAGACAACCGCAGCCACCTGCTCCCCCTATCCCCCCTTCCAAATTGGAAAGTACGACCAGTTATACCTATCAATTGGGCGCACTGGTTGCCACCGACAACTCTAACAGCGCAAAAGAATGCATAGAGTATTCCATCGTCAGCTCCAAGTTTTGCGAGACTGCCTACAAAGATACTTATACAGGGAGTGGAGACGACAAAAAATTCAGTGCGAAATACACTACCACCTACAACAATCATGGCCTGGTGGATAATGTCACCATTAATTATCCCGATCCGACAGAAGGCGCACCGCTCGCCCGATCAAATAAACAACTCGAAACGAATAGCTATGACGGTTATGGCCGGTTAACATCGCGCAAGTCAGCAAACGACAAAATGGCGACGACCTTTACATACGACGAGTTCAGCAGGATTGGCACGCAAACTAATGGATCCGATACGACAGACTATGTATACAGTTATCTTACTCCGTTCATGTACGTACCTGTCGAACTAGAGAGCGCAGTTGAAAGCGACGTAGTCATGCATGCAAGGCGTGAACTCGATGGGTTTGGTCGTTTGATAAAACAAATTACGCCAGGTGCTACCCTTGCCTCAATCGAGGAAGTCTATACTTATCTATCAACGCAAGCACAATCCCCTGCGTCAATTACCTCCTCTGGATCCGTTCACAACACTTATTTCGGCAACACCCAACTATTAAACACATCAACCATTAAAGATGCACAAAACCGAGCAATATCCAAGCGCGAACTCACCTACTTTCCGACAACAAAGTATATCAAGACTGCCATCGTTAACGATGGTGCCAGTTCTTCGCTAGATACAACGTTTTATCCCATGGTTCTGCCATATGATGACAGTTTGGCGCAAATTCGCTGCGTTTTTTCCGCTTACCAATTTTCTATACAGGCCGTATGGGCCGCACTGACCGATTATCAATGGGGGATGTTTAACCCTATCAATGCCAATGGACCCAATGATGTGAACGGGATTCCGTCACCCTTCGCCCGCGAGCAGCTCGGCTTAATGCCTGGCGCTTATTCCCTGTTGATCTCGCCACCCGGCGACCTTGCGCAAATTCAGGAACACTACAATCTGCAAACCGAGAACATCGCTGAGGCGTTACAGGATGCCGCTGTCTTTACCGAGCGTGCCGGCTTGACGTTCAATCAGCTCATTGACATGACGGCACAGCAAGATTACCAGTCGAGCGAGCCTTCCCACCTCACCCTCAGTCGCTATTACGCCTATGGCGAGGCCTCCCCTGCGCCGGTCACCGAATATGGCCAGACTTATTTAGCCAATGTATCTGACTCGCCAATGTTGGTTGTTCCCGCGCAAAACATCACCGGCAAGTACGAACTCAATTTCACTTCGGAAAACGTCGTGCAGTTGGCCGACCGCGCGGAACGTCTGCTCCGTCTGCAACGTCAGGTCAAGGTCGACTATCCTCAGCTCGACTGGATGATCAAAAACTGCAACCAGGCATCGGGACGGTCAGCCGATTGGGTAGTGGATACGCCTGTGCTTGATGCGCTCGCGGAGTTCGGGCGCCTTGCCGAAACGTATGCGATTTCGGCGAATACCTTTGCCTGCTTTGTTGGCAGCATGAATGTGTATGCCGCCCAGTTCGATAAAAGCATGTTTGAAACGCTGTTTACCTCACCCGTCGACGGCAGGACCGCGGTGTTATATGGCGAAGTTTACTTTAACCCGACTTCCGCCACCACCGATGCGGCGCTCATTTGCGGCGGACTTGGGGTCACCGCCAATGAACTCTCCGAAATGGCGAGTTTGGCTTTCGGCACCGATCAGCCGATCGACATGAACCCGAACAAATATGCGCAACTGTATCGATTGGCGATCATTCCGCGCATGTTGGGCATCAGCTTGCCCGCCGCTCGCATGCTCTGGCGATCACTGGATCCCGGTCGTGATTTGGCGGCCGTTGTGGCAGGCGCCCCTACTCTCGAGACCCTCGACATCATTCGCCAGACCGAGAGCGTTCTGTCCTGGATGAGTGAGAACCAACTGGATCTGGTATCGGCCATTGCTATGGTCTCGAATGTCCACAGCACTGAGGCCACCCCGGAAATATTCAATTTCCTCAAAGGTATTTATGTCTCGCTCAGCAGCGAAACTCCCACCGAGACCTCGTTGCGCGACATGTTGTGTCGCATTATTGCCGGCGAATTCGGCCTGAAAACAAACATCATGCCGCACTTGATGAGCTGGCAGGATTCGCACTTTAGCACCCTGGAGGAAAACGGTTCCTCCGTACCGTACGGCCTGGACGACTTCTGGTCTGAAATCAACAGCGTTTTTTCCTCATCGCAGGCATCCAGAATGGATCTGGTGGAGTTGCCACCCAATCTGGTGCGTTACAGCAATGCCATTGGTCAACATGCCATGATCGCGCAATGGCTCGGATTGACAGAGCAAGACTTGTTACTGTTTGTGCAAACACCCGCCTGGTTCTTTGATGGAGCCCCGGAAACGACTCCAGCACCGTCTTTTCCCGTATTGCTGATGTTGTCACGCGCGAAAAAATGGCAGAAAACAGTGGTCTCTTCCGATACCGAAGCGCTCGGTTATTTCCGATTTGCCAATAAGCTCGGCCAAACAAATGATAGCGCACTCGAACTCCTTGCCTATCTCCACGGCTGGGAGTTTGAGACGGTGCAACACATGAACATCATATTGGTTCACAAAAATGTTTATGACGACTATCCCCGCACCTTCCAGCAACTTAACCGCCTTGATAGCTGGATGCGAGCCAGCCAGCAACTCAATACCGGCAGTCTGTGTATCGATCAGCTCTATCAAATGTCCTTGCGTGATTATTCTGCGCAAGATCCGGGACTGCTAAAGGCAGTGGCTGACAATTTGATGGCTAGCGTGAAAGTAGCCCCTAATAATCCTGCATGAGGAAACCACTATGTCTATTAATGCTACAGTGTTGAAGAACCTGCTTGAAGTACGGCGTGACTATCTGGTTCCTGCCTACATTGCACATTGCATCCCTGACACCGAGGTCAATGGCGTTCCGTTGAACGAAACCATTAATACAGCAGATGACCTGTATGAGTATTTACTCATGGATCCACAGAACTCTGCGCAAGTCGATGCCACATTCATCGCGGATATGATTTCCAGCCTGCAAACCTACATCAATCGATGTCTTGGCGGCAATGATCCTGAAGTAGACGAAGGAACTGGGTCTGCGATGGTTGAGGAATCCAGACCCGGTGGTTTCCTCTCCAACTGGTCCGACTACAATCAGGCCTACTCCACCTGGGCCGGAAAAAAGCGACTGCTACATTACCCATCCATCTATATCACACCGGCCTTGCGCAGTAACAAAACATCACTGTTTTCAGCGCTGGAGCAAACTATTTCGCAAGGAAAAATCAATACCAATAGAATTACTGAGGCCTATACCGAATACCTCAACAAGTTTGAAACGCTCGCCAATCTGACCACCATCAGCGCTTATCAATCAGGTGTCAATTCTGCGTACCCAGACAACAATGATTCGATTTACTTTATTGGAAAAACAACAAGCGAGCCTTCTGAGTACTACCTGCGTCGATGTAATTTATCAATCAAGAACGACGCGAACAGACTGACCGGTGGCGCCTGGAGTGAGTGGACAATGATATCAGCTCCGATAGGTGATTCCGCTATCGCCCCCCCTGCGCCCTTCTGGTTCAACAATCGCTATTTTGTCTGCTGGCTTAGCTGCAATACAGAAGGTAGCCCTGACGACACACAGTCCGCTACCACCTATATAGCAAACCTGTACTATTTGAACTCCGACGGAAAATGGTGTTCATTCCGAAAGATTCCAATCCCATTCAGCATGCCTGGGCGTGTCTGGTGTGCCAATGATGTCACTACAAAAAAATATATCTTGTTTGCTGAGGTCGCAGATGTGGATGGAAGTCCAATACTTTACGCCTACTTAAATGACAACTCATGGACACTCTGTGGATCAAAGTGGGCACCTCAAGGGTTCATTCACTCTGATGTTGAGTTTGTATTTGCCAATATCGTACCCGTTCAAGCGGGAGATACATTTTACGTTAGTGGTACTCGTTGTGTTGTCGAGAGTGTGACGGAAGACAACATCAAAATTGCGAGCATACTCAGCCTTGTCTATAGCAGTTACAATGTTAATGACGTAGTAATTCAAAGAGATGTGCGCGTGAGTCAAGTCGATGGTTCCTGTACTATCCCCTTGAACGAGGATATTTCCTACATCACCCTGAAAGGTTCGGACAAACCGGATCTACGCCTAAATATCAAAGTTGCAGAGCTGAACACAGGGTTTGCGAATACATACTTCCGCAGTCCATACTTCAAATTTACAAAAGATGAACTTCAACACGATGATGGTTTGTGGGTTCATCCCTTGGCCGAGATCAGTACAAATTCCGGCCCCTTCTTTTACGAACAATTGGCAAAAAAAGGAATCTCTGGCCTGCTGAGCTATAAAACTCAAAAGCAACCAATAGAGTATTTTCCACCCCATGTTTCTCTTCCAAATCGCATTTCACCTGCACCAATTAATTTCGATAGTTCTTATGGGCTGTATTTTTGGGAAATATTCTTTTACACCTCTTTCTTGATCGCCGACCGCTACCTGACCGAGCAAAATTACGAAAACTCAGCCCTGTGGTACAAGTACATTTTCAATAGTACGGGATACCGCGACATTGATGGCGCGGTTGAAAAAGTCGAAGACTCTGAAGGTGACCTGCAGGTTCGTTACTGGAATGTAGTCCCCCTGCAAGAAGATTACTGCTGGAACACCGGAATCCTGGATACCACCGATCCCGATGCCATTGCAATGAACGATCCCATGCACTTCAAAATGGCGATTTTTCTCAAAACCGTCAACATGTTGATTGAGAATGGCGATCATTGCTACCGGCAATTAGAGCCCGATATGCTTACGCAAGCCAGAATGTATTACTTACAGGCATCGCAATACCTGGGGGCACGTCCAGAAATCGATTACAACAACTCCTGGCCAAATCCTACACTGGCCGAAGAAGCAGTGGTAGACATCTCGTTGAGTCCCAATCAGGATTTAATGCATGACTTATGCACCTATATGTTTTCCCAAAATGGACATTTCCTCCCTCCCTTCAATGAAGATTTGCTGCTCTACTGGGATAAGTTGGCGGTACGGTTCTACAATCTGCGACACAATCTGAGCCTGAACGGGCAGCCGTTGACCCTCCCGAGTTACGCTACCCCTCTATCTCCCACGGAATTGCAACGCAGGAATAGTGCGGGCAATGGCCCCGGCGGAAATATCACACAGGTGCAAGCGCTGCCGAGCCAACTGCGATTCTCGGTATTGATTGACAGGGCAAGAAGCGCCGCCAATAACGTTGTGCAATTTGGTGCTCAATTACTGAGTGTCCTGGAAAAACGTGACAATGAAACAATGACATTGTTATTGCAAACCCAGCAAAAAAGTGTACTTGCGCAAACGCAGAATATTCAACAGATTAATATGGCTATACAGCAGGGTACGCTGGATGCCCTGGAAAAATCCCTGGACGGTGCAAAACGACGTCGTGACCATTACGGCGCGTTGTACAACAACTGGATTTCTACAACAGAAACTCAGGCGATGAATCTACAAGCCGAATCAGCTTCGCACTATGAGGCCAGTCAGGTATTTACCCATGCCGCCGCTGTGCTGGACAGCTTCCCCAATGTGTTTGGATTGGCCTTTGGCGGAATAAGGCTTGGCGGGTTCGCTAGCGCACTTGCTGCCGACTCTTCAGTCAAAGGTTTGGTCTGCCAGAATGCGTCAACCCGCCTCACGCTCGATGCGCAGTATCGTCGTCGGCGTGAAGACTGGTTGATTCAGCGAGACAATGCTGAAGCGGATGTAGGGCAGATCACAAGCCAAATAACTGCTCAAACTGAGCAGATCCACATGGCACAAAAACAGCTTTCGCTCAATGAATTGGAACGCGCCAATCAGGAAGCTGTTTACCAGCTGCAAAGCACTCGTTTCACCGGGCAGCCCCTTTATAGCTGGATGACTAGCCGTCTGTCCGCCCTGTATTATCAATTGTATGACGCTACTTTGCCCCTATGTCTTACGGCTAAGGCTGCGTTGGTAAGGGAAATTGGTGCCGAAAAAGCCCAGAATTTGTTTACGGCGCCAATGTGGAATGACTTGTACCAGGGCTTGTTCGCCGGTGAAGGTTTGGTTTTGGAACTGCAACGGCTGGAAAATACCTATCTCCAACATGACAAGAGAGGCTTGGAAGTTCAGAGGACCGTGTCTCTGAATACGCAGCTGGCGAAAGCCAATCCCCCGGACTCGCTCGCTTCAGTCATCGATGCAGCTTTCACAGCATCCGACAGCCCCCAGCCCCAAGATTCCGGCGCCAGCGGAATCACCGTCACTTATATGCACAATAACGAACAAGAGGAAGACAGCATCCTGCGCGTCACGCTTGACATCTCCACATTGGAACTGGCGAACGCTTGTAACAGCAATGACAGGATCGGGCGGTTTTACGGCATCAGCGTCACCTTGCCAGGTTTGCTGGGTCCTTATCAGGATCTGAATGCCACCCTCGAGATGCAGTATCAAAATGCTTCGCTGAACATGCCTGGCACGATGATCGCCCTTTCTCGTGGCCTGGATGATTCGGGAATGTTCACGATGGAGACCTATAACACCAGCAAATACCTTCCATTTGAAGGGCTTCCCACCGAAGCTGGAACACTGGTGCTAAGCTTTTATCAAGTCGGCCCCTTGGGACAGCAACGCGCGCTGGTTGAGAGTCTGGCGGATGCCATCTATCAATTGCGTTACACCCTTAAAGATCAGTGATCGCGAAAGCTTGAAAAATAGTTTTCGCAAGCACTGCATGGCATAGGCCAAAGAGACCATCGCCGCAAAACTTTTCGCGATCTGTCGAAGCGCGTAATAACGCGGCGATTCTCCTTCGGTCATCCAAACATTCGCTTGATCAATTAGTCCAAAATCAGACTACCAGTTTCAGTTTTACAAAAAGTTCGTTATAAAAAAGCAGGCACTCTTGAAGTTTATTAAAATAAAATTTCAAGAGTTACCTTTCTGCAGGTTTTTTCTGGACTTTCACGATAAATCCATCTATGGATGGCGCGTTATGAATAACCCCAAAATATTACTGACTGAAATAATAGAGATATTTCCGAAGGACTTGAGTAATGACGCAGGTGTAATTGCTGATGCGCCATCGCCCGGTAAAAATTAACGTGTTACTTAATGAGTATTGGAAAAATCTAGCATTCAATTTCGCTCCCCGAATCTGGTCCGGATCAAAACATCTTCATATCGTCAACGGCTCATGTTTTGTGGGCGTCCCATTTTCTGACTCCGGGCAATCAGATCCTTGATTACTTCCCAAGGCGCGCCGCTGAGTTTGTATCGCGTTGCCTTCAAAAGTCCCCACCATTTAAGGCGGCGATTTTCCACGCTCAGACATTTCAACCTATCTCGTGCAGTACCTAGTGAAAATGGAGTACATCTATGGACAAAACCTCGCTCTCGCAAAATGTTGCGGTGTCACAACTCAGCTTGCCTAAAGGCGGCGGTTCCATTCGCGGCATGGGCGAAACACTGGGAGGCGGCGGTGCAACTGGCCAGTCCACCTTATCGGTTCCTTTACCGATTTCGTCAGGACGTGGTTATGCGCCGCCATTGTCGTTGGAGTACGGCAGTGGCCAAGGCAATGGTCGCTTCGGTGTCGGATGGGACGTGGCGACGCTCACGATACGCCGCCGTACCAGCAAAGGGGTGCCGCGCTACCAGGGCACTGACGACTACCTGGCCCCGAACGGTGAAGTGATGGCCCCTGAGTTGGATAAAGCCGGCCAGGTGGTTTCCACAGCGGTATCGCAATACGGCGGGCTGTCACTGGATCAAACGTATGAAGTCACTCGCTACTTTCCTGCTCTGATGACAGAGTCTGACCGTATTGAACATTGGCTAGGGACAGGGGAAGGTGGAGACTTCTGGCTCATCCATTCTGTGGATGGCCAGTTGCACTGCCTGGGAAAATCCCCCTTGTCCAGAATTGCCGACCCCACCGATCAAAGCAAGATCGGCCAGTGGCTGCTGGACGAATCGTGCACGTTAAACGGCGAGCACATCCGCTATGTCTATCAATGCGAAAACAGCGAAAACGTCGACATGCAGGGCCAAGAGGCTGGCCGAGCGCAGAGTGCGAATCGCTACCTGATGCAGGTTCAATATGGCAATGCCAGTCCCTATGCCCCTCTTTATGCATGGGGGATGGTGCCTGCCGCTGACCAGCCCCGATGGTTGTTTACGCTGGTTTTCGATTACGGCGAACGTACGCTCTTGGAGCAAAGCGCCCCCGCATGGCATCCCGACCAGCCATGGGCATTCCGGCAGGATTCATTTTCCGACTATGCGCTGGGATTCGAAGTTCGCACCCATCGTCTATGTCACCAGGTTCTCATGTTTCATCATTTCCCGGATGAACTGGGTGAGCCCGAGTTCCTGGTCCACCGTTTATTGTTGCGATACGAGCAAACCCGGCAGCTAAGCCGCCTGGTGTCGGCGCAAAGTTGCGCCTATGACGTTGACGGCATGGTGCAATCACTGCCACCACTTGAATTGATGTATACCGCCTTCAAACCGGACTTTTCTACCGACGCATACTGTCGCTTGCCGGCGTTCCCCGGCAGGAATGACGGTGCTCCCTATCAGTTGGTTGACCTGTACGGCGAGGGCGTGCCCGGCATCTTGTACCAGGTCGAAGGCGATTGGCGCTATCAGGCACCGCAGCGCGGTAACGATGGCCCGGACTCCATCGCCTATTCACCCTCACGGAGCCTGCCGCTTGTCCCTTCTCTCAACCCCGAACGTCAGCGGTTGATGGATATCTCGGGCGACGGCCGTTTGGACTGGATCATCGCCGAGCCAGCAATGGCCGGGTACTTCACCCTGAATCCTGACCACAATTGGTCGCGATTTATCCCCCTCCCGGCTTTCCCTACCGAACTCCTACAGCCCTCCGCACAGCTGGCAAACCTGATCGGTAGCGGGCTGGCCGACCTGGCGCTGATAGGTCCAAATAGCGTGCGCCTCTACCCCAATGCAGGACTCGCTGGTTTCGGCCCCAGCATGGATGTCGCCTATGCTGGCGACAAAACACTGCCGGTGTTCAATAGCGACCCCGGCGCACTGGTTGCATTCAGCGACGTGCTGGGCTCCGGCCAGGCGCACTTGGTGCGTGTTCGCTGTAACAGCCTCGAGTGCTGGCCAAATTTGGGCAGGGGGAAGTTTGGTTCTGCGCTCATGTTGACCACGCTCGATTTTGATCCCGCTACCTTTGATCCGGCGCGTGTGTTTCTGGCTGATATCGATGGTTCAGGTGCCGCAGACTTGATCTACGCAGAGTCTGACCACTTCAAGATATTCCTGAATCAATCTGGCAATGGATACGAGACTACGCCGCTCATCTTGCCCATGCCGTCAGGTGTTCGCTACGACATGCTCTCCCAGGTCAGTTTCGTCGATATGAGCGGAACCGGCATGGCCAATCTGGTGCTTACTATTTCCCATATGACGCCAGCACATTTCTGTTATGCATTTACAAACACCAAGCCCTTTTTGCTGGAACAGATCAATAATAATTTGGGTGCTTGCAGCACACTGACTTACCGCAGCTCGGCACAAGAATGGCTTGATGAGAAAAAGGAGAACCCGGACGCTCGCTGCCACTTGCCATTTCCGATGCCACTACTGTCCAGCACGGTTAGCCTGGATGAAATCAGTGGCAACCAGCTTTCACAGAGCTGCAGTTATCTGCAAGGTGTTTATGCGGGGCTGGATCGCGAATTTCGTGGGTTTGGCTTTGTTCAGCAATTAGACACCACCGATTTGGCGCTGCCCACCGCGGCGGATGTTCCCAACACAGCACCTACGTTGACCAAAACCTGGTTTCACACCGGCCTCGAAGACTCGGAAACCAGTCCGACAATGTCGCCGTATGAAGATCCAGCGATGTTCCCGGTGGGGCTCACACGCCTCACTTCTTTCAATACCGAAACCACCCAGGATGAGGCGCTGGGTACGGTCGATACCAACACCCGCTATCAGTTGTACCGGGCATTGAAGGGGCGCCTGTTGCGGATGGAAGTCTATGGCGTCGATGGCAGCCTGCGGGACGGCGTCCCCTATACGGTTGAAACCAGGCAGTATCAAGTCAGATTGCTTCAACCCGCCAGCCTGACTCACCCCTATTGTGTCGCCATGCCGAGCGAATTGGCGCAATTGACGACCACCTATGACCGAATCGCTAATGACCCACAAGTCGAACAAGCGGTTTGCTTGCACATAGACCCGTTTGGTACGCCGCTCCATGAAGTGAAGATTTACTATGCTCGTCGACCTCAAGCACCGACCAATCCTTATGCCCCCGAAGTGCCGGATGCGCAGTGGCATAGTAGCTACGATAACGATCAGGATGTGCTGCGGCTGATCGAAACCCGTCGCGCCGTGTACAACCTGGATGACCCGCAAGCGTGGCGTATGAGCCTTGCGCACCAGCTTCGGGAAAACTTCATCACCGCCCCCCATGGGTATACGGGTTATCCCGCCAATAACGAGGGGCTCGATTACACGGATTTACTTCGGGTCGATGGCGTAATCGGCATCACCCAGACACGGGTCCTTTCCGGTCAACAGGTCACCTATTATTTTGACCAGGACTGCGCTGCGCCGCTGCCTGCTGGTGTCCCGCCCCCGCCTCTGGCATTGATTCACCATACCGAAACGGCCGAGTTAGATGACGAAATGCTGGCTGTCTACAACGAAATTCAAGACATCGAGAGTGCGCTGACCGACGCGGGCTATCGTCAGCAGCCCGTAGTCCTGAATGCAGCAGGCATGCCGGCCAGCACGGTATGGGTCGTCCCCAGTGGCTACATCGGCTATGCGGATTCCGGTGTTTGCTTGCCGTTCTTCCTTCCCAGGGCGCAACAAAGCACGCTCATTGTCGGGCCTCAACGTCTGGAGTACGACCTGCATTATTGTGTAGTCGCATCGTCAACCGATGCTGCGAGCAACCAGACCCGTGCCGAATACGACTACCGTTTTTTAACGCCATGGAAAATAACGGACCCGAACTTTAACCAGAGCCAAGTCCTGTATGACCCGCTGGGCAGAGTAATTGCCAGTTCCTTTTTCGGTACGCAATTGGCGCCCGATGAGCTCGCACCTGTTGATGTCGGGTTCGCGCCCGTGAGCGAATTCGATGCCAATGCCGCCGCTCTGAACGCTATAGCCCTGGCAATCGCCGACCCTGGGGGTGCGCTTCAACAAGCTGCTTCGGTGAGTCTGTATCAGCTACACAGCTGGATGGGACAGATTTCCACTTCGCAACTAAAGGCTTACTTGGATCCATCAGCCGC
Organism: Pseudomonas sp. NPDC098747; assembly: GCF_044760045.1. NCBI lineage: Bacteria > Pseudomonadati > Pseudomonadota > Gammaproteobacteria > Pseudomonadales > Pseudomonadaceae > Pseudomonas > Pseudomonas sp. NPDC098747. Next base: position 23,457 of record NZ_JBIWAL010000045.1, read on the forward strand.
GGCGGCACTTTGGCAATCACTGCAGCAAGCCCGTCTCATTACTGCCTCCGGTCATGTGTTGGCCAAAGGTCGTCAATGGGCGCGCCATGGCCCCGACATCCCTGGCGTGCCCTCCTCGCTGCGCACGCTGTTCCGTGATTTGCCACGAGCGCCGATACATAGCGCTGTATTCGCAGCAGACCAATTTCCCGATGCACCCGATCAGCAAATTCAAATCATGCTGGAATTCAGCGATGGCTTTGGTCGTTCCCTGCAATCCCAACAAAAGGCAGAGACTGGCTTGTCCTATATCGTCGATCACGATGGCCAACTGGTCTTGGACAGCGAAAACCAGCTCGTGATTGACGATGCCGCGGTTTGCCGTTGGATGACATCAGGCAAGGTCGACTACAACAACAAAGGACTGCCGGTTCGCCAATACCAGCCGTACTTCGTCGACAAACCAATCTATGTCAACGCTGCGTCAGGACGCCGATGGGGTTACGTCGACACCTACTATTACGACCCGTTGGGACGCGAAAAGTGTGTCGTCAACGCGCAGGGCTTCCTGCAACGTCAAAGTTACTACCCCTGGTTCAGCATTACCGAGGACCTGAACGATACTCTGCATGAGGTGCTTTCATCATGACCACCGTAGCCGATATCACCACCGCCCGGCGCTGCCAAGGCACGCCCACATTATCGATCGTCGACAACCGCGCCCTGGTGGTGCGCACCGTACAGTACAACCGCACGCACACCGAAGATGTCTTGGACGAGCTCGTCACTCGGCAGACCTACACGGAACGGGGCCAGCTCGCCAGCAGCATCGACCCCCGCTTGTTCGACGAGCAGCGGCGCGATCCCAGCGTGCTGCCCAACCTGCGTTATTTGAATTCTCTGTCCGGCCAGCCGCTGGCCATCCGCAGTCAGGATAACGGCGACCGCGTGCAGTTGCCTGACGCCGAGGGCGGTATTGTCTTGCAATGGAACAGCCGCGACCTGCAATTACGCCGCACCTTCGACACGCTCCATCGCCTGACGCTCGTTAGCGAACAACCCACCGGCGGGCCCCGCCGAATCAGTGAGCGCATGGTCTACGGCGATGGTGCATCCTCGGTTGATGCCAATTGCCGCGGGCAATTGCTGTCGCACCATAATCCTGCCGGCGTGACGGTCTACTCGTCCTACAGCATCAGTGGCGAGCTGTTGAGCAGCCGACAGCAATTTCTGCGCGACGCGGTACTGCTCAGCGACTGGAGCGGCAACGATCCGGTGTCCTGGGAGGGCGACCTAGCGCCACAAGCCTATACCACCCGTTGGAGCCACAACGCGCAGGAAATGGAAGTGCAACGCACCGACGCCAAGGGCAATCGCCAGCGCCAGCGCTATAACATCGCTGGTCAACTGGCCCAGAGCGACCTCACCCTGCCCGGCCAGCCGCCGCAAACGCTGCTGCACGCCATCGACTACAACGCTGCCGGCCAGGTATTGCGGGAGGAAGCCGGCAATGGCGTCATCACCGAGTATGATTACGAACCCCAGACCCGGCGCCTGTCCTTCCTGACCACCCGCCGCCCCTCTACCGCTGATGGACGCACTCAAGTCCTGCAGGCGCTGTCCTATCGATACGATCCGGTCGGCAATTTGCTGGACACGGGCGACACCACCAAGGCCATCCGCCACACGCGCAACCAGAAGGTCGCCGCCGCCAGCAGCTACGACTACGATGCGCTCTACCAACTATGCCGGGCCAGCGGGCGCGAGAACGCCAATGCCGGATCACACAGCGCAGCCTTGCCGTCGGCGCTCATACCGCTGTGGCAGGATGCCGGCGAGCTGAGCAACTACACCCGCCGCTACCACTATGACCGCGGTGGCAACCTGACCACCGTCGCCCATCAGGGCTTGCACTCCCATTTTCGGCAGATGGTGGTCGCCAGCACGTCCAATCGCGCACTTGAGCAGACCGGAGAACTCACCTCGGACGACGTCGACGGCGGCTTCGACGCCTGCGGCAATCTGACTCGTCTGGGGGCCGCTCAGGCATTGGCATGGGACAGCCGCAACCAGTTGCTGCGCACCACGCAAGTGGCGCGCTCGGGGGCCACCGACGACACCGAAGTTTACTGGTATGCCAACGCGGGCCAGCGAGCGACCAAGTTACGCACCACACTCACCGGTGGCACCACTCGCAGCGTACGGGTGCGCTACCTGCCCGGCCTAGAATTACGCCAGACCGAGCAGACAGTGGGCGGCAGCACCACACCGACAGAAATACTGCATGTGATCAATATCGGTGCCGCCGGACGTCAGTCGGTCAGTCTGCTGCATTGGGAGCTGGGCCGACCTAAAAGCATCGCCAATGACCAGGTGCGCTACAGCCTGAGCGATTCGATCGGCTCCTCGGTCCTCGAACTGGACCAGCAGGCCGACATCCTGACCTGGGAAGAATATTTCCCGTACGGCGGTACCGCCGTCTGGTCGGCGCGCAATGAAACTGATGCCGCCTACAAATATGTGCGCTACTCGGGCAAGGAGCGCGATGCCACCGGGTTGTATTACTACGGATACCGCTATTACGCGCCGTGGCTGGGGCGTTGGTTAAATCCCGATCCGGCCGGCACCGTCGACGGTTTGAACTTGTTTTGTATGGTGTGCAATAACCCGATCACCCAGCAGGATGCCGATGGACTTTTCAGCTTCGCGGACCTGTGCTGTTGCGGCGGCGGGGACGCAACGTCAGGGATGAGTGACGCTTTAATCAATAGCAACGCAGCGGAACCGCTATCTCTGGCACCACCGTCGCGAGCGGCAACACCAAGCGTACTGCAAATAGTCAATGATGATGGAACCGATTTAAGTGCGAACCCATTCGCAGGGGGGGGGGCGAGTGCTTCCAGCCCCTTCGCACAGGTGGCGGCCCCCGCTTCCGCCCTCCCTGCAAATAGCCTTCCCCTAGAAGCACACGCTGCCATCGTCCCGCTGACTGGAAAACCAATCAGATATAAGTCTGGTCAGAATAAAACCAAACCATTCTACGACTTGGTTGCCGACTCTTCAGCGACAGTTTTTATCAATGGAACCGCGCTTCCAAAAATGGATGACACCTATTATTCCTTACCAAAGAAAAACATTAAACAGGCCATGAAAAACATAAAAAGCAAACAACGCGAATATATAAAAAGCGTTGTCCACCAAGGACTACACGACATAACAAAACAACCACTAGAAGAAAGATTCGGTGGAGAATTCAAAGGTTTCTCAATCACCAACGTCAATATAATATCATCAGCTAAAAGCGTCGTTATTTATTTCAAAAACGAAATGACTTTTAGCTATTTTGCCCCGACAGCTGGGCGCATGGTGCCTGCATCTGGAACATTAAACACCTCACTTAGAATTGAAAAAAGCATGAAAAAAACGGGAAAAAAACTCTTCTCCAACCCAACAAAGACAGGTGTTGCAGGAAATAAATTCTCTGTAAGTCTTGACTATAACAACCCCCCCAGTCAGTGGAGTTGATGTTGCCGATTAGCTAACCCTCTTAATCTGTCGTTTAATTGAGGGGAACAATCCAGCGGTATCGAGGTGTCAGACAGTGATCTGCTACCTCGATAATTTTCTTATGATAGTAGAACTAATCTGTATGCACTCATGGACCTCATCTGACGGCGCGCTCAGTGTATTAAATCCACAAATCGCAGGGGCGGGATCAAATCAAACTCGGGCGTAGGTCATCCTAGTGAACTGTTTGAGCTACATCGGTGCAGAAAACAGTGGCTGGCCATCGAAGTATGGGGTCGTCAGAAACATTGACAGAACATTGGGGCTGGCAATGTTCTTTTCAATCAGTTGAGCGAGCTTGTTCGCTGTAACCGGTTCGGTTTCACAGCAACCGTACACGGATCTCGCCCTCTTGGCGCTGGATATGACTTACGAGCAGCAAGCAAGGCCTCAAGGGCAACTTGAGTCGCCCCTATCAACTCAACCACGGGCTGGCGCCCGCTCAGGCCGAGAAAAACTTAACGTCGTGCCCGGAATTAGTTGACCACTGCACACCTACCGACCGGCTATTTGAGGGGCGCATCACGATGGTTCGGCGAACCGGATAATACTCTCCTTGGCAATCAGGTGTGCCCACTTGGCCTCCATACCCATCTCCTTGGCAGCCTCAAGCAGCGTCATCCCAGCCTCGACCAACTCCTCAAGTCTGACAGCGTCCTTGTCACGAGCCCTACGGAGCTGCTTGCTGTACGAGGGGGCACCTAATCCTTGTTTTTCGCCACTGACAACGCTGGAAATTTGCTCGGCAGTCTTGCCGGAGGCGAAGAACTGATCCATCTTCTGGTTCAAATCAGCGATGATCTGATCCCGCGCATTAGGTAACGGAATATCACTCACATCCTCCCAAAAACCAGCTTCAGAGTAGGGCTACGACTTGATTTGATAACAGTTATCAAGTCAGCTATCCTGAAGGCATGCTTATTGGGAGGTAAAAAACATGATTAGTGCTGATCTTGGAAAGTCACTTGAGAACTATGTGACGCAACTGACCGAGTCCGGTCGCTACGGCTCGAAAAGCGAAGTTCTGCGTGAAGGTGTTCGGCTGGTCCAGGATCGTGAAACCCGCCTGGCGGCGCTGGACGCCTCGATTGCTCGCGGCCTGGGCGACATCGAAGCTGGCCGCACGAAGCCTGCAAAAGAGGTCTTTGACCGACTGGCAGCAAGATACGAGGCGATGGTTGATAAGCCAGAATGATCGTTCACCTGACAGATGAAGCTGAAGGCGATTTAGAGCGAATCGGCGACTACATTGCCCAAGATAATCCGCAACGTGCTCTGTCTTTTGTCCTTGAGCTGCGTGACAAGTGTCTAAGCTTGGCGAGCACGTACCAATCCTTCCCCCTCATTTCCCGCTACGCCCTTCGGCGCCGAGTCCATGGCCACTATGCGATCTTCTATCAGATAGAAGCTGATCGCGTTGTGGTCGTGCACGTCCTTCATGGGGCGATGGATTACGCGGCAATCTTCATCGACTCTGAATAAGCGCCGCTGCGTCGGTCTAAATGGCTCAAAAGGGTGGTTCTTTCTGGCATGGCTCTTTAAGGTTGCGTTTAGATCAATTGAGCCATAGCTGTTAAGCTAGGCCTATTTGGGTATACCTAAACAGGCCATGTCATGACGACTCTCAATGTTGCGCGGGTTTACCTGCGCGTCAGTTCCGAAGACCAAGACCTGCAGCGCCAAGAAGCGATCATTGGCAATGCTCGAAACTCGGGCTACTACGTGGCAGCGGTCTACCGCGAGAAAGCCTCGGGCCCCCGGTCCGATCGGCCGGAGCTGTTGCGCATGATTGAGGACTTGCAACCAGGTGAAGTCGTTATCGCGGAGAAGATCGACCGAATAAGCCGCCTCCCCCTGGCCGAAGCAGAAAAGCTTGTTGACGCGATCAGGGATAAAGTCGCTCGTCTGGCTGTGCCAGGGATTGTCGATCTATCGGAGTTGGCAGAGGCATCCAGTGGAGTCGCCCGGGTGGTGCTGCAAGAAATACAGGACATGCTTTTGAGAGTGGCCTTGCAGATAGCACCTGATGACTTCGAAGACCGACGTGAACGTCAGCGACAAGGAATCGATTTGGCCAAGGGGGCTGGTCGGTATAACGGACGTCAACCGAATACAAAAATGCACGAACGTGTCATTGCCTTTAAAAGCAGTGGCTGCAGTATCGCTGACACTGCACGTTTAGCCGGGTGTAGCGTTAGCCAGGTAAAGCGTATTTGGGCACAGCGCCCGGTCAAACCTGAGGGTGACGCTCTCCCCTGCGCCATTAACGGTCTTTAGTACCGTGCAGTGTCCGAAACAGCCATTCGCTTAATTCTGGGCAGATGTTCGTCACCTGGTTGGAATGGTTCGGTTTCGGACACATGGACGGCGCATCAGAGCGGGCAGGTTTTTCGCCAAGAAAGGGAGAAAACCAAATCCAAGTCGTAGGGCCCTGCCCTACTACTCGCAACGGCCGCGTTGACCTCAGGAGTGTGGGGGTGAAGCAACCCCACACTCCTGAGGCAAGGCTTGACGGATCGAGGCTGTTCAAGGGTGCGCTCCGCACGGGACTCCGTTCGCCGCGACGGTGAAGCTGTCACGACGAGCCGGGGTCGCGTCCCTTGACCTGAGGGAGATCGGCGCAGTGGTGGAAGGGGTTACAGCGGGGTTACATGCTGTCGAGCGGTCATATCAATGCCCAGGGCACGCATAACAGCCAACATGGTTTTGAGCGTTGGGTTCCCTTTATCGCTAAATGACCGGTAAAGCTGCTCGCGGGAAAGGCCTGTTTCACGGGCCAGCTCGGTCATGCCTTTGGCACGGGCAACGACGCCCATTGCCTTGGCGATGTATTCAGCGTCACCCGTCTCAAACGCATCCGCCATGAAAATTGCCATGGCTTCAGGGCCGTCTAGGGCTGCTGCTGGGTCGTAGTCGTAAATTGCTTCTTTCATTCTGGCCTCCACTCACTGGCGAGTTTTTTTCCGCCTCGATGTCACGGCTTTGGCTGCTTTTGTCGCCGCCGCACAACAGCAAAACGAATTCTTCGCCACGCTGCTGCTGAAAATATACGCGGTAGCCGGGTCCGTAGTGAATCCGTAACTCGCTGACGCCCTGCCCTACCGACGACACGTCACCTAACAAACCGTTTGCTAACCGAAAGATTCGAGCTGCGATTGCGGCTTTAGCTCGCTGGTCTTTGAGTTTGCGTTCCCACGTCATGTAGGTCGCTGTTTGTTTGATTGTCTTCATGGGGGTATTGTAGTTTATAAACTACGAACGAGCAACAATTATCTAGGCTAAATCAGCCTAAAAAATGCTTGCCAGGGTAGGCTAAATTAGCCCAATATGTTGTCTGTTGGTGGCGCGCAGAGAGCCACTCGACTCTTGAGGGGGCTGGTCGTTGCCGCTGACGGAGAACGAGATGAGACTTTCAGATGTGGCGACCATTCAGACGAATTTTCCAGAGGCGCATTTCTGGATCGTTCGGAGGGGATCTGCGGATCGATGCGGGGAGCCTGTCCGAGAGTTCAACCCAGAACATATCGGCATTCGGATTACCCGTTTATTACCTTTTCTACGCGCTGTTGCATGTTCACCAGGGCGGTTACTGGAAAACGCTAGTCACGGGGACTCTGAGTTTGGTCAACATCCGTGTTTCAGACGTTCGACGTATCGAGCTGTCGCCACGGTAGGAATAGGGGGCGTAAGCCCCTTGCTCTGAACCTCACAAGGATTTAGACATGGTTATTGAATTACCCGGTATCGCGACACAACAGGCGATGATTTTCGAGGAGGGCACGAAGGCCGCGATTGCGCAGCTAAAAGCCAACTTGGACGCGCCCAGGGTATCGCCGCAAACAGAGGTTGATGAATGCCAATACCCGCGCACTCACCTACTACGTGAGCGTGGGGGTTGGGAGCCACCGCATCCGGACATTATCGGCGCGTACTTTCGGCATTTTCAGTCGCACTTCAAGGAGTACGGCACGGATGCAAAGCTTGCTGATTTGTTGGGGTTATCGACCAATCGAAGGGTAAGAGCTTTTAAGGAAGGGAGTACCCCGGTGCCTTATGGGGTATGGCGTCACTTTCTTGTACTGACCGGCCGGGTTCCACAGGATGTTATTCCTGTGCTGGCTTTCATGGCGTAAAAAAAAGCCGGGGCATGGTTGCAGCCACCCCCAGCGCGAGACAAAAACTACCTGGTTAGGAGCAATTATGTCTGTCGCAAAATATACCACAGAGAATCCTTCAGTTCTGAGCTTGCCTCTTGTTGCGTTGGCTAACCCGGAAAACCTGCCACACGTGCTTGAGTTCATTGCCAAGTTCGCACCGCCATGCATCGCAGAAGGACTGATAAGCAAAATGGTCGCTGATCTGGTGCTTCTTATCGGCTGCACCCGCAAGGCCGCCCTTTCCCTCATAAATCAGTTAATTCTGGTTTTTTCCTGATTTAATATCTTTATCCGGAATTAATCTTTTTTTACCATGTATTTAGGAATTAGAATGAGCTAACCTAATTTTGACGGTAAAGCAATGACTGATGACAATTTCTCCGTAGAAGACCTGGTGAATTTCGTCGACTACAACAACCTTTTTTATACCCCCGCATTCGCGGCTGCGTGCTTTGGACTGACCACTAGACGCCTCGCAGACATTGAAGCGGAAAACGGTTTAGACATCCGTCGTATCCAGCGCGGAGCGTCATCGGCGCGTACTTACACCACGACGGACATATTCGAAATCTCCGCGCTGCGGCGCGCATTGGGTCAAGCCAAGGGGATCGGTCGGCAGATCGTCGTGTCTACATTCGTTCAGAAAGGTGGCACGGGAAAAACTACTACAGCAGTCGGCTTGGCAGTGTGTGGCCAGTTGGCAGGGTTAAGAACGCTGATCATTGATAACGATCCTCAAGGCGATACATCCAGCATGCTGGGTTACGACCCTGATCTTGGCCCTGATGATCTGGCAGAGATGGGTATCCCTGCTGATCGGCTGGTAGATGGTCACCTTGGAAACCTCATCAGTCCCCTGCTCCGCATGCGTCCATTTGAAGCCAAAACTTTAGATCAAGTGATTAAAAAACCATTTGGCGAAAACGGCATTCACCTTATTCCTGCTGACAATTATTTGGAAGATTTGGGGGTTGCCTTAGATGCCTCCAACAACTCGGATATGTGGTACGCAAAATGGATTGATGACGCAACCAACGGCAGGATTCCCGGGTGCGATCTGTCTGGCTATGACTTGATTATTTTCGACAACGCACCATCCGGTTCGCGCCTGACGAAAAACTCTGTGGCAGCGAGTGAATTACTGCTTTGCCCTGTGCGGATGGATAAATTTTCCTTCCGCGCCTTGATTCGATTGCATGACTGGTGCGCGCGGTTCGCTAAAGAGTACAGCTACTCTCCTGCCATCGCGGCCATTCCTACGATGTTCAAACGCAACCGAACTCGATTGCTGAACAACTTGCTGCGGCTGAATGAGCTGTTCCCTGGTGGTGTCACGGAAGAAAAAATCTACTTTTCGGAGGATTACGAAAAGGCCTTGGACGCAGGTATCCCCCTGATGCTCTGGAAGGGGGCGAACAAAGAAACATTGAACGCTGCAAGGACCGTTTACGGCGAAATTCTGGACCGGATACGCGGTTTGGCGAAGGCGGGTTGAGTGTTGCTACTAGCAACAGGATGGTTGCCGGTGAGGTGTTGCTACTAGCAACACCCGATGCTGGCAGAAGTGTTGCGACTAGCAACACCAACAAAAACGAGGCATCAGATGAAATCTAACGACTACCCAGGCAATCCCAATAGCCAAACAATGCACGGTCTGAGAACCCCGGAAGCCATCCCTAAACCGCAAGTCTCGCGGGCTACTGCAAGGGCTTTAATGCTTGAAAAAGCGGGCTTGAACGCGGCACCTGAGGTTAATCAAACATTATCTGCAGCTCTCTTAGAGGGCGAATTGATCGACGGTGAAAGGATTCTCGCAAACGTTCCGGTCAATCAGATCGTCAAGTCGCCCTATCAGCCGCGATTGGTTTTTGACGAAAAAGCTATTGAAGAACTGGCAACCTCGATTCAAACGATTGGCCTGGGCAAACCGATCATTGTTCGACGATTACCAGATGGAAAGCTGGAGCTGGTCGGAGGGGAGCGGCGTTGGCGTGCGGTACGGTTGAACGGCGACGAGACGATCCCGGCAGTCATCCAGAACATGACCGATGGCATCGCGATGATACTCGCGCTTACAGACAACGGCGGGGAGGATCTGACGGACTACGAACATGCGCGAAGCTATCACCGTATCTTGGAAAACGGCGAGGAACAAAGTCAGCGGGCGCTTGCGCGTCGCCTAGGTGTCAACGTGTCGATAGTGAGCCGTTGTCTGACCCTGATGCAGCTCCCCGAATCAATCAGAGCGGTATTAGATAAGAGTCCGGGGCTGATTACTTGCAACTACGCCAAACGGTTTGTCGATCATGTCGAGGCTCAGCCGGGGATAGTGGCAAAAGCTGTTCAGGCAATGGACGAGGCGGGCGTCCAGCAAGAAGCGGCTCTGAGATTGATCGAGAAAGAAATCGCGGCACTGAATAAAGATCCGACGCCGCCAAAAAATGAGAGGCGGTCGATTGAGGGGGTCGGCACCATAAAAGTGACCGGTACGCGTCTTGAGTTTAAGTGCGAGAAGGGCATCGATCCGCAGCGCCTGAGTCAACACTTTGAAGAGTTTCTGCGCACACTCGACCTGAGCGCGGTACGCAGCGAAGTACCGTAGTCGTATTTTCCGTGAGCGCCAGGTTGGGCCTGCTGATACCCTTGTCAGGAGGCCCGAAGCCTGACTCGCTCCAGATTGAGCACGATACCCGTGCAATCCTGATGGTGCCCCTGTGACCGCGCGATGTGCGTCACGGTGGATGTTTCAAGCCGCTGATCGCGTGGCCTCGGACACAGGCTCTGCCGAGCGATTTGACACGGTTACTGGTTGCTCCCCGGTACGCCTCAGCTCAACTTTCAAGCTCCAGCGGTCCCCAAACAACGTGGCTACTTGAGCCGCGGTGTACTCAGCGTCTGGACGACACGGGTATGCAGTGCTTCATTTTCGCTGTGCAGGTAACGGCTGGTGGTTTCGATCTTGCTGTGGCCCGCCAGAGCTTTGATCATCACCAGGTCGCCGGTGGCCTTGGCCAGATGGCTGAAGCAGGAGTGACGCAGCCAGTGGGTGGTCGCGCCCCCCAGCCGCTCGGCCAGTTCCCATTGCTCGCGCTGCAGGGCCAGATCCGCCGCCCGGGTCATGATCGCGATGATGGCTTTGAGCACGGTGCTGGTGTGCGCCCGCTTGAGTTTCGAGTTGGCCGCCAGGAGGAGGGGAGTGGGGTCTTGCGCCGGGATCTCTCGCGGCAAACCGAAGGCCTCTCTGTAGCACAGCAGGTCCTGGTACAACTCGTCAGAAATGGGCACGTCGCGGACTTTGTTACGTTTGCCGAGGACCGTCAGCCACCAGGTCCCGCTGGCCGAGCGGCGCACGCTGCTCATGTTGGACGTGGTGCCTTCAAAGGTGCGCACACCGGTCAGGTAGAACAGGCTGAGCATGAAGTGATCCCGGGCGCGCTTGCGGGGACTTGGGGTCAGGCTGATCGCTTCAAAGGCGAGGGCGATGCCTGCTTCAGGCAGCAGGCGCTTGATCGTGGTGTCCTGCGGCGCTTGTGGTTTACGCACCAGCGCGACGGGATTGCCTTGGAGCCTTCCGCCCTTGACCATCCAGGTGTACAGGCTGCCAATTTGCACCAGGGCGTAGCGCTGCGAGCTCAAACTCAGGGGCCCGGCGAACGGGCGCCACTGTGCATGCTGGCGCGGGTACTTGGTTTCACTGACCCACACATCGCGGGGTTGGGGATCGGTCAGGAACGCGGCATAGTCGCTCACGTCCATGACGTTGATCTGCGAGAGCTGCTTGCCGCGGGTGTGCAGTGCCCACAAGATGAAGCGCTCCACCTCCTTGCGCATGACCCGTTGCGTCTTCGGATTGATGGCGGTGGTTTTCAACCAGATCGCTGCCGCCTCAATGTCGCTGTCGGCCTGGATCAGGTCGGGCGTCTCTCCCGGTCCCGCCAGGTCATGGCGATCGAGCAAGGCGATCGCGGTGTTGTCCTGAAAATCCAGGCGGGTGGGTGACTGATTGATCATCGTAGCTCCCGTATTTTTCCATTGGACACCAGCCAGTCGTCAATCTGATCCGGGGCCATCCAGCGTCGATCCCCGGTGGCTGACTCGCATTGGTACTCTTCCTGTGCCCCGCCGCTGGGGTCGATCCCGAGCCGGGTGGCGATGACGACTAAGATTGACTGCTCGCGGGCAAAATCCTCGATCGCCTGCACCACCACCAGCTCGGCGCCCCGCGACAGATAGCCGTTGTAGCGAAAGCCGTCGACGCCCGGCACGAACGCTTCGTCCTCGTCCTCCTCGCCATGCTCCCACAGGAAGGGGGACGCGGGTGGGACGGTGGGAACGACCGCGTCGCTCACCTCAGATAGGACCGCCTCGTGGGTCGTTTGGCTTTTGCGCGTTCGCGGTTTCGCCGGCACGAGTTGAAGCCTGGCCGCGGTCACGCACGCCCGCTCGAAGGGGGTCAGCGTCGGCAGCGCGCGCACCAGGTCATCCCATTTCAGATCGCGCTGTTCATCCGCGGCAAGCCGGCTCAGGTGCTCGGGGCGGATGGACCAGCGACAGGCGACGTCGGCCATCCGCCAGCCACGCTGGGCAATGCACGCTTTGAAGGCTTCGCGAGACAGTTTCGCCGGGTGGAGGAAGGGCAACCCCTTTGCCACCCGGCGTGATTGGGCTTGTTCCACAGCGCAAGTCTTTTCAGCTAAAAAACCGATTCTAAAGGGTTCTGTCGGAGCAGCAAGGCCTTTCGCCTTCGAGCCCGCTACGCTTAGACAGCGCTCCGGCTCGGCCGAGCGTCAACAATTCGTGATAATCTGAGTTATTCACGAATTAACGGATTATATAATACGATTTATATCGATATCAGTACGAAATGATCAAAGCATTTTCGTGTATGCTGGGACAACCTGCCCTCCACTGCTCGAGACGCCATGTCCACTCACCCCCCCAGCGTCCCCCTCAAAAACACCCGGCAATGGGTGCATGACTGCGCGGCACGCCTGCTCGCTCAAGGCGAGGAAGTCCGCCAGTCCTCCATTCGCGAGCTGATTGCGGTCGAACACGGCATCACTGCATCCCCCAACCTGGTCAACGACGAGATCAAGAAGTTCTGGGTGAAGGCCGGGCCGGCCCTCAGTGCGCGACTGCGCCGCCCGGGCATCCCCGAGGCCGTGTGTACGAGCCTCGATACCATCTGGGACGTCGCCCTGGAGGCCGCCGCCGCGGGGCATGAACTCGAGCGACGTCAGCTCCAGGCACAGACGGAGTCCGCGCTGATGACGGCGGCCACGGCGCGCGCCCATGAGCAGGTCGCCACCGAGCGGTTCGAGAGCCAGACGCGAGAAATTGAAGGACTCAGGGCTGACAAGGAGAGCCTTGCCGAGCGGCTCCAGGCCAATGAGGCGGAGCGCAAAGGGTTGGCGGCCGAGCTCAAAGATCAGGCCGAAAAAGCGGCTCTGCAGCAGGCACAACATTTACACGAACAGCAGCGCCTGCAAGGGCTCGTGGACAGCCTGCAGCAGCAGTTGACGGACCTGCGCACGAGCGCCCAGCAGCAACTGTCCGCTCTGGCTGAAAGCCACCAGGTGGAACTGGTCAAGACCCAAGACTTCTTGATGCGCGAAACCGCCCGGGTTCGTGATGAGCACAAGAGCAAAACCGACAAGCTGAGCAAGGAACTCGAGCAGGAGCGGAACGAAAAAGATCAGCTGCGGCAACTGCGATCGACAGCCCGTGATGAGGCGGCGCACCTGCGCGGGCGACTGGAGGCCACAGATCGCAATCTGGAGAAGCTGGAGCAGCGCAACGCTCAGCTCAGTGAGCAGCATGAAAAATTGCAAATGGCTCTGCTGGAAAGGGTCAAAGTACAGGTGCAGGTGCCTGATCAAGATGAAGCAATGATCTAACAGAGATCCTGCGCAGAATTTGCTGCGGCGTAGGAAATGCCAGCAAAGAATTTCTGCGACTTGTTGCTCGATAGTGTGGAGAAGCGTCTTGGCGATCAACTACCAGCCACGCCAGTGCAGTGGTTAAGCGACAGCGGCTCCGCATAAAATCGCAGGCATAAAAAAACCGCCTTACTAGGGCGGTTTTTTTCTTGGTAGGCCGGTTACTAAGCGTTCTACCGTCTCACAGGAAGCATTGACGTAATGAAGAATACAAGGTGGTGCCACCGTACACAAGCAATTACAAGCGATTGCTTGTGGTTTCCCGCCGTTATCACCGAGTGGGTTTTCACCGGCTTTTGAAGTGGTTGATGCGCCACGAAAAAAATATGCACTGGCCAAAGGCCCATGCGCCGGGCCTCGGGCGGTGATCGGTGCTTTGCTGCACCAGGAATGCGCCGCTTTGCCCCATGACAGCGCGAAATTCTCAAGTAAGATGAGCGCAGTCAAAACGTGAAACGTGATGTGGGTCGGGTTGCTTAACGAATTTTGGACCACGGGCGCGGACTACTAACCCGCGCGGATGAAACCCGAGGCCCTTTAACCCGGCTGAACCTCACAGGAAGCATTGACGTGTTCCGAAGGCGTGCTGTGTTCCGGAAAAGCGCCGGGGGTAAGGCCGCTTCAGAGGGCCTTCAATATGACGCGCAAGCCGAATATTCTGAAAGGGTTGATGATCCGGTTGGTGAGTAACATCATCTACGAATTCATCCGTGACAACTGGGACAATTGGCTTGAATAGCAATTGAACTGGGAAGGCCGCTATTACTTCGGTGAGGGCGTTTTTTTGCCTGAAGTTTATTAATTACTCGCCCCAGGTCAAGGGGCGCGACCCCGGCTCGTCGTGACCGCTCCATCGTCGCGGCGAACGGAGTCCCGTGCGGAGCGTACCCTTGAACAGCCCCAATCCGATCAAGCCTTGCCTCGGGAGTGTGGGGTTGCTTCACCGCCCCGCGCTCCTGAGGTCAACGCGGCCGTTGCGGGTGGTAGGGCAGGGCCCTTCGACTTCGATTTTCGCGTTGGTAGTCGCCTGGCGATAGCCTGCCAACGAAAGCAACAGCCAGATCAACAGCGAGTATTCGTGCCGAACACTCACGCCGGTTTTTAACCGGCGTTTGCAGTGCTGCGCCCTGCAATAAAGCCTTGTTCATATCGTCGGTGCGATTGGGTGTATGCCTCGCTGAATCCCTTTCACCTGCACTCAACGGTAGATCAGCCGGGCCGCGTTTCAAGGGGCCGGCTACGGCCTGCATCCTCCCCCGTTCAGACTCGCTGCGCTCCCTTAGCTGCGGCCTCGGCTTCCGCCCTTGCAACGCTCCTTTCCCGGCTGATCGACCTACGTGCCACGGCGAAAGGCACTCAGCGAAGCAATGTTCACAACCCAGGGCGGAAAACCGACATGAATCACTCGACACAGCAACATCAAAAGCCGGCCCAAGCATCTAGCAAAGCAATGGTTTACAGCGAAAAGCCAAGCAAGGCCGAGGTACAACAGCAAGCCCTGGAAAACGCGCTGACAAACCAAAGCGTAGCCAACTATCAAGCGATTTTTGAAGGGTTTTAGGCGATGGGTATTACCCCTGAGAACATCAAGCCGCGTATCAACGTATTTACTTTTAACGCTTGGAAAGCGCTGGGCCGTGTGGTCAAAAAAGGTCAGCGTGGTGTGAAAATCGTCACGGTGATTCCATGCACCAAAAAGGACGAGGCCACCGGCGAAAGCGTGCCGGTGAAAAAGGTCAAAACCACGACCGTTTTCCATCTCAGCCAGACTGAGGCACTGGATAGCGAACCAACCACCGACACAGCCGAAGGTTGCCAAGCCGCAAGCTTGCCCATCGAATCGGCCCCGGCTAGCGTTGTTGAAACCGTTGAAACCGCTGCGCCGCGTCCGTTGAACGCCTATGAATTGAAACAACAGGCCCGCCGCGAGCGTTATGAAGATCGAGCCACCGACGCGCAAGCTGCCAGTGCTGCGACCTATAGTCGAGCGCGGGACATGGCGTCAGTGATTCCTTTCGGTCAATCGATCCTGGTGGGCCACCACAGCGAGCGCCGCGACCGCAACTATCGGGGCAAGATCGACACCACCTTCGGCAAAGCTAAGCATTACGCGCAAAAAGCCAAGACGGTAGGCACTGGCGGCATTTCCAGTGACGACCCGGACGCGCTGGTAAAGCTGCGCGCCGAGCTGGCCGAGCGTGAAGCCGACCAAGAGCGGATGAAAGCCGCGAACAAGGCGATTCGCGCCGGCAAAACACCAGAAAAACAAATCCCGGCCCTTGTGGCTCTGGGCTTCGGCGAAGCGACGGCGCGCAGCTTGCTCAAGGGCGACTTTTGCGGCCGCGTGGGTTTTGCGGCCTACAGTCTCAGCAACAACAACGCCAATATGACCCGAATCAAAAAGCGTATCCAGGAATTGGAAGCGCGCCGCAACTGGGAGGCCGTCGAGGTCCAAACCGAGGGTTACACCTATCGCGAAGACGTGGAAGAAAACCCAATTGAAACCATGGAAGCAACAATATGGCACTGACACGGCTGAAAGCTGGCTTCATAAATAACCAGCAAAGTCGCCATATTACGTCATTTTTCAATCGCGGTTTACCACAAACAGCCAGCCAGGAAGAGCTGGAACGCGAGCTTGAGACTCTGCGTAGGGATGTTCAGCGCCTGCAACTCGAACACGACCTGCTGAAGAAGGCCAATGAACTGTTAAAAAAAGATCTGGGCATCGATCTGCGGCTCCTGACAAACCGGGAGAAGACGCTGCTGGTTGATGCCTTGCGACAGATCCACGCACTGCCGGAGCTTCTTACACAGCTTGACCTAGCTCGCAGTTCTTACTTTTATCATCGGGCGCAGTTGCGCCTTGGTGACCAGCACGCAGAGCTTCGCCAGACCGTTGTCGCTCTTTTCAAAGCCAATCACCATTGCTACGGATATCGTCGCATCCACGCGGCACTGGCCAGAGGACGCGGGCATGTCTCCGAGAAGGTCGTGCGCCGGCTGATGAAGCAGGAGCAGCTCACTAGTCGCTACAGTGAAGCGGCGCCGGTACAGCTCCTACCAAGGGAACTGGACACCGCCCCGGAGAACCTAATCAATCGAGACTTCCGGTCTGCGGTGCCAAACAAGAAATGGCTTACCGACTTACTGAATTCCAGCTGCCAGCGGGCAAAGTATATCTGTCGCCCATGATCGACTGCTTCGACGGGCTCGTGGTCAGTTGGTCCGTGGGCACGCGTCCGGACGCGAAACTTGCAACTCTGCGGGCTAAATCACTCTCTTCTACGAAGCTAATGGTTCCTGAATTCAACACATAAGTGCAACGCTCGCCCCTGCATACACTTCGTACGGTGTCTTCCAGCCCAAGCGCTTACGCGGGCGTAAATTGATCTGCGCGACCACCCGGTTTACGCCGGCAACGGTCAGCTTGCTGAAGTCGCTACCCTTGGGAAATACTGGCGGAGCAAACCGTTGGTATTTTCATTCGTGCCGCGCTGGCAGGATGAATACGGATCGGCAAAATACACCTGGCAACGGCTCTTACGCGCGATGTGCTCATGACCGGCAAACTCCTTGCCGTTGTCCAACGTCAGTGTGTGCACCACATGTCTTTTGAACTGTAAGTTGATCGCCCGGGAGACTGACGGCGAGTTCGCGCTTGACCGGGTAAGCGCTCAGATAGCCGCTTTTACGCTCAACCAGGGTGACCAGATTACCGCCCACACCATGCACCGTGTCTCCTTCCCAATCCACCAGCCGCTCTCGGGTTTCAACCTTCTCAGGGCGCTCGGTGATCGACACTCGATTTCGCAACAGCCCCCGCCGGTCGTGGCTTCTATAGCGTTTACGGTAGCGCTTTCGACGGTGGCGAAAATGCGTATAAAGCTGGCCGCCACCTCGTTGGTCGCTGGCAATAAACCGATAAATCCACTCGTGACTGACCGTCTGATCCGGCCTCTCTTGCTTCAACCGATGAGCAATCTGTTCCGGGCTCATCCCATGCTTGAGCCATATCACCAGGTGATGGCTCAGCCAGGTAAGCGGCTTGAAAAACTTACGCGCTCCGGCTCGCCGGGTATCACTTTCATGGGTCGCACAAACCGCCATGTACATCTTTTTAGGGCTGTTACGGCGAACCTCACGGCTGATCGTCGAAGGGTGCACGCCTACCTGTTTAGCGATGCTGGCTTGGCTCTCGTTGGCTCTCGTTGGCCCTCAGGCCAGCCTCAATCTGGTAACTTTGGCCCTGAGTTAGCTGCCGGTAAGGCGTGGTCATCTCCGCTTGAATCCTTTGGTGTGAGAGCCTGGATTCTACCGGTGGCGGGCACTCTCCCTCTCGTTTCAAGCGTTGCAGTTATTCTGTGAATTCAGAGCTCGTATTGACAGGCTGGAGGGGGAGCGGTCCACTCCACCTCAAGAGCACGCTTTTTTTCACTAATAGTGGCCTTGTCAACACCCGAGAAAATTCTATAAAGGCTGACAGCCTTATGAATAATTTGGCATTTTAAAAAAGGCACGCCGAGTACATTCATAGTCTCTAGTAAAATGTCATCACAGGTTTTACGTGCGATTGAATGCGCTTTACCATTAACTGTGAAACTCAAAGATTCGCAGAGAATATCGTGTACTACCGCAGCTTGGCCGTAAGCCCCCCAAGGAGGAATCAATGACCAAAAAATGCGGGGAACGCTCGCGCCGTCAGTGAGATAGCCAGCCGGTACATCGACCCATGTGCGGTCATCCTGCCCTTTTATGTAATAACGAAATTCTTGGGTGACCCTCCAATAATCAGCATCTAAAATCTTGCTCGCCTCATAATCGTACTCAAGATTCAGAGGCGCACTAAATTCTGTAAAGCCACTCATCATACCACCAGTTAATCTAGATAAATGTTAATGCACTGAAAACCCTAACCTTGTTCGTATGTGGCGCAATACACCGAACCACTTCACATTCAGCCAACATATTTCCTCTTCTATCATTCAGCACGCAGAGTTTACAATTTGCTATCCATTATCGACATCACAAAGCCTCACCAATTAAATATTGCGACCAGCGAATAATGGATGTTCGTATTTTCGGAAATTCCTCAACTCGAGATTCGGAAAACCCAATAGTGACAGCACCAATTAATCGCGATATTTCCGGCGGAATAGCAACAGCGCAGCCCCACATCACCCCTGATTCTTTTAATAATGTTATATGTGGCGACCATGCTTTAATCTCGTCACAAAACTGTTCGCCTCGAATAAGCCTAACTACATTATTTACCCCTTGGATATCATCAGGGAATAACATTTCTACGCGACCTTCCAACTCTTGGCGCCGCACGCCATTAGCCCAAACATACACTGCTCGGCGGGTGTTGTTAGATACGTTGACGGACCATAAAAATATTGTCGCCGGATTCAGTTCTTTTGATAAGCCATCGACAAACTCCGGCAGACGCTCTTTATCAATTTCGGGATAACCCCACTGGCTCAATGCAATGGAAACTAATGTTCCTCGCTTATCCCAGACTATATAAAAAATCCCGGTGAGCAGGAAAGCCACAGAAAGTTGCGCAATGAGTTTCCACGTTAGTTGTCCAACAAACCATTTGAAAAACTCGATAACTTCTTTGATACTGATCCGACCAGGCATAATATTTACCAAACTCTCTATTAGCAACAATGAGCACGGCATACAAATTGCTCTCGCCTAGCTGTTTAAACCTTTCAACAATAACCCACGCATCAATCGAGATGAGTCAAAACATTACTATTATCTTGCTCATCGCCAAGCATCGTAATGGTTACGTTCAATAACGCTCAGGGAGCGCTTTTAACAACCTAATAAGGTATCCTTCCTTCATTTCAACGTACCCCCCAATTCTAAGCGCTTTAATAATAGATAAAGCATGCGAGCGGGATACCTTGGATGTATTGGTAACGAAATATATAGCGCTGATCGCCATTCTTATTTTTGTTGGCGTGCTCGCCAGCCATTCGAGCGAATACCTTACCTCCCGATAAGAGTCATTCAGGCACAAATGGAGCCAGCGCCTATAAAAATAATTGAATCGCCAAGAGATAAAATCCCGGAAATTATCAATCGAACTTTTATCGCCATTTACAAGTAACGTTTGTATCGACAGCTCGACATATGACGAACTCTGTATAATATTGCACGAGACCTGAGTTTCATTATGATTCGGCGATGATTTGTCGACAAGAACCAAACGGTCGTCCCAGGCTAAATCAAATATTTTTGAATGACCTACTCTAATTTCCCAGACGCCGCTGATGAGCAAATATATTCTTGGAACTTCCTTCGGCCATAACACTGTTCCGGCTTCATCTATGTGAAAAATCCCTTTTTTTTAATATAATTTTTCACGCAGTCAAAGTTATCTCTGTTTTTATCAGAAACGATATTGTACTTAGAGATCACAAAAAAACTCCTTGTTAATTATGCCGTCTGCAATATAGCAAACTTCAATAGCTGTCTAGATATTTTGAATCAAGCCATCATAGATTTCTAACTCATTATTTCCTTGGTGCCACCTATATAGTTACCCCACAAAACAAAAAAATCAACCTCGATATTAAATCAGACCTCAACCCACAAGCTCCCAATACTGGAGTCAGCACCTTAAAGCTACTTGAGGGTGGCATTTTTTGATGGGCCGAGGTGATTAGAAGGTTACGAATGACATCAATATATAATGAGTGAGCTCAAGCGGTTTTGGCATCATCCTCACCGAGCACAGTCTGAAAAAGTACTGGAGTAGATAATTCTGGTTTTTTACATTACGAATTTTTACACAACAACTTTGAGGTCATCCATTTGCACGAACTTAAACACCATAGCGAAGCATTATGTAATAAATTAATAATTCACAAATAGTTCCCCTATGCCATTCTCTAGTGTTTCTCCAGCAAGCGCGGGAAGTTGAGGATGGTGGTTTCGTCGGGGATGCGCTCCAAGCGCAGCCCAGCAAATTGGCGCAGGATAGTCGTCTCGTACAGGGCCTCTTCCATAGCTGGGTCGCTGTAGCCGAACCAATTTTGCAGCAGGTGGACACGCAGCATCGCCATCAACGGATAGGCCGGACGACCGCCATCAGCCTTCGGGTAATGGGGTTCGATCAGAGTAATCGGTTGGCGGTCTCAAGGACCAAGTGCAACAGTCAGTTAATGGTTTCGAGCTTGTTGCTCGCTAATAGCTGAAGGTAATCAACCAGTACTTCGACCGGAAATCTCCAGCCCAGCGTCTGACGTGGTCGAGTGTTCAGCATGTCGGCAATTTCGTCCAGTCGCTCCTGGCTGACCAGGGAGAGATCAGTACCTTTGGGCAAATACTGACGCAGCAAGCCGTTGGTGTTTTCATTACTCCCGCGTTGCCAGGGGCTGTGCGGATCCGCAAAGTAAATTTTCATGCCCGTGTGGGCCGTGATTTCAGCGTGGCGGGCCATTTCACTGCCTTGATCGTGCGTCATGGTTTTCAGCAGCGATGGCGCCATGCGCGACATCTCTCGGGTAATGGCTTGAGCGGCTGCCTGGGCGGTCGGTGCGTCGAGTTTTGCCAAGATCACGTAACGGCTGGTGCGCTCAACCATCGTGGCGACAGCAGAGCGATTGTTGGCCCCGATGATCAGGTCGCTTTCCCAGTGTCCTGGAACAAGGCGATCGGCAACCTCCGGCGGACGCAAGTGGATGCTGAGCTCAGCAGGGTAGCGCTCTCGACGTATGGCACTCTGGGTTCGCGGGCGACGCTTGCCTTTACCTTGGCGCAAGTAGCTGATGAGCTGGCGTTTCAACTCGCCTCGCGGATAGGCATAAATAGCCAAGTAGATGGTTTCGTGACTCACATGTCGCTCGGGGTGATCGGGCCAGATACAGCGTAGTCTGCTGGCGATTTGCTGGGGTGACCAGCCAATGCGCAACATTTCTATGATCACTTTAAAAGCTCAGAGCCAGAGCACAAACGCGACTGACGGCGCGGCTTGTGACGCAGTACTCGTGCCCTGATTGCGGCGTGAGCTGAATCGTATCGCCCCAGTTGGCTGTGCCGCCTGATCTCACGGCTGATGGTGCTGGGGTGACGCCTGAGCAAAACGGCGATAGCTCGCAGAGTGAGTTGTTGAAGCTGCATCACCATGATGGCGACGCGCTCCTCAGTGCTGAGATGTGTGTACTTTGTTGGCATGGCAACACCTTACATCAGGTGTTGCACTTGGTCCTTGAGACCGCCGAGATCAAACAGTCTCGGTAATCCCGGCTTAGGCTCGAGTTACATCGTGCGCAACGGAATTACCGGCTGTATCCGATAGAGGTCGCAGTAGTGGCAACGCTTCGGCGTTGTAACGCAGATCAATTTACGCCCGCGCAAGCGCTTGGGCTGGAAGACACCGTACGAAGTGTATGCAGGGGTGAGCGTTGCACTTATGTGTTGAATTCAGGAAGTCCAATTTCATACTGCTGCTTGCAGTTTTAACCATGACTTGCTACAACAAGCACGCATTCGATTGAACTTACACCGATGCATCTATTAATTACATCGAGTTCAACAACAACCCCGTCCATGGAAGTGTGACATGACTGAAAAAAAAGCATTACTGGCTAAAAAACTAGACGTACATCCACAAGACTTGAATGACGACGGATCAATAATCCCCTATGTCTTTCCTGTTCTTGAAACTGTGTATTCAAGCGATGAGCGGAATCAAGCGTTCCCAACACTGGCTGATATTCTACCTGGCGATCCTGGGCCGACCGATGCTGACACATTCATCGAAAGCAAGGCAGGATGGTGTCCTGGAGGCAGTTGGGACGGTGGTGTATGCCGGCCATTCAACAATGCGTATCGAAGTAGCTGGATGGGAACCTATCAAACGGTAAGTAACAGCAAGATTCAAGACACCATTCTTCCGGGAACGCATAATTCTGGCTACGACAAACAAGCGCAGTCCCAAAGCAACTGGGAAACCTGTCAGGATGTCTCTCCAAACGTTCAGCTTCAGTGTGGCATCAGGGCGCTGGATATACGGGTGCAATTCTATTCTGGCTATGGTTATTCAGATCCGCGGACATTCCAGATTTTTCATGGAGGGAACAGCGGACGCACCATCGTGGGCGATATTATTCCAGCGGCAATTAATCTTTACTCGGCCGCGGATAAAGAGATCGTTATTTTAGATTTCCACGAATTTAAGAATTTTACCGACGCAGCCCATCACGAACTGGCCCGTGTTTTGAAAGCATGGTTCGGAGATAAAATAATCAGTCCGGCTTATAATAACCTGGTTGTTAGCCAACTCTGGCAGCTGAGAAAAAACGTTGTGATCGCTTATAACGCCGGGCCTCGGGACGCGCTATTCTGGAATGGGGTCAATCAGCGATGGATTGGACATAACACCCCCTCGAGCGGTGAACTAAAAGCCTTCGTAGACAAAGTAGGTGCGGAGACCAAACCGGCGAATGAGTTGCGAGCCATTCAAGCCGCCAAATATGTTTTGCCTTTTCATGTGCCTGACGACATGTCTGGCGATGTCATGAGCTGGTTTTCGGCGGACAATGCAAACAGCCCAATCCAAAAATACTACATCGTTAATACGGACTGGTCGCTACGCCATCGGTTTGTTGATAATTGCATCTATGCGAACCAGTTTAGAAACCCAGGTTTGAAATTGCATACCTCTAATAATGGTCGTTTGGATATCTCTGCTCAAACCCATATCAGTCATGAAATCGATGACACCTGTTGGGCTCCAGTTGTCGCCTTGCCGTCACCCGACTCGACCCTCATTGAGGGGCAGATAGTCGTGGTTTCATCCAATACAACATTGGAATGGGAATTGACGCTGGATGACTGTATCACTCCCGACCTCAAGTCTATTTCCATGGCGCGCGATGACGTCATTGTCTTCGTTTCTGTCCAAACTGATGAGGGTAGCAAGTGGGATATTATCAGCGAGGAACCGTCACCCAATAACAGCTGATCCAACCCCAATC